>DASSGI010000087.1:0-4160 GCA_035857655.1 Casimicrobiaceae bacterium
CGAACCAATCCTTGCCGAGAGCGTCGAGGATATTCGGCTTGTGGGTGACGATGAGCGTGTTCTTGCCGGCTGGGGGCACTGTGGCGATCATCTTCTTCAGCGCTTCCGCACGCCGATCGTTCTCGATCGGCGTCACCACCAGGCCGCCTTCGGTCACGTCGAAAGTGGAAATGACGGCGCCTCCGCCGATCAGTGTCCCGGTCTCGATCGCACGATCGAACTTGCTCGTATAGACCGTGCCGAGTGGAATACCGAGCCTTTTGAACGCATCGCTGACCTGCCTCGCCTGCTCCCGCCCCTTGTCGCTGAGCAAGCGCTGCTTGCCGACATTGTCGGGATTCAACGGATCGGTATCGGCCTGATCACGGTTGGTCGCGCCGTGACGCATCACGATGACGTACCCGCCCTTGTTCAATTCGGCAGCGACCAGCTTTGCATCCGTCGTCTGCGCCTGGAGCGACGCGGCGACGACCGACAGGATGACCGCCGAGATGAGCTGAAGGCCGCACTTCATGTGCCCTCCTGAATGCGTGCGGGGACTGAATGTCTACCGCGCGAACAGGAGGCGAAGGCCTTAGCTGCCGAACAATTTTGTTTCGATTGTTTCTACCGTCGGAACGTCGAAGTTCCGACCGGGCGGTTCCCGCCGCTACCGCTGCCGCACGCAGTCCATGAAGTAACGGACGCCGCCAGCGCCGGGTTCTTCGACGAGACCGTGGATGTCGGTGTCGAAGCCGGGGAACTGCGCGTTGAACTTGCGCGCGAACTTGAGGTATTCGACGATCGTTCGATTGAAGCGCTCGCCGGGGATCAACAGCGGAATCCCCGGCGGGTAGGGCGTCAGCAGCACCGCGGTCACGCGCCCCTCGAGGTTGTCGATCTCGACGCGATCGATCTCGCGATGCGCCATGTGAGCGTAGGCATCCGACGGCTTCATTGCCGGCTGCATCTCGGACAGATACATCTCGGTCGTCACGCGAGCGACATCGTGCGCCTTGTACATGTCGTGGATCTGCTGGCAGAGGTCGCGTAAGCCCACGCGCTCGTAGCCGGGGTGCGCTGCGACGAACTCGGGCAGGATTCGCCACAGGGGCTGGTTCCGGTCGTAATCGTCCTTGAACTGCTGCAGCGCGGTCACCAGCGTGTTCCAGCGGCCTTTGGTGATGCCGATCGTGAACATGATGAAGAACGAGTAAAGGCCCGTCTTCTCGACGATCACGCCGTGCTCGGCGAGAAAGCGCGTGACGATCGACGCCGGGATTCCGGTCTTCGCGAACTTGCCCGACACGTCGAGCCCCGGCGTGATGATCGTCGCCTTGATCGGGTCGAGGATATTGAACCCGGTCGCGAGATTGCCGAAGCCGTGCCACTTCTCGTTCGCGCGCAACAGCCAGTCGTCGCGCTTGCCGATGCCCTCGGGCGCAAGGCGCTCCGGGCCCCACACCTTGAACCACCAGTCCTTGCCCCACTCGTCGTCGACCTTGCGCATCGCCCGGCGGAAGTCGAGCGCCTCGATGATCGACTCCTCGACGAGCGCGGTACCGCCCGGAGGCTCCATCATCGCCGCCGAAACGTCGCAGGACGCGATGATCGCGTACTGCGGCGATGTCGACGTGTGCATCAGGTACGCCTCGTTGAAGATGTGGCGGTCGAGCTTCTTCGATTCGGACTCCTGGACGAGGATTTGCGATGCCTGCGAGAGACCCGCGAGCAGCTTGTGCGTCGAGTGCGTCGCGATGATCAGCGAATCCTTGCTGCGCGGCCGGTCCTTGCCGATCGCGTGCATGTCCTCGTAGAACTCGTGGAACGCGGCGTGCGGCAGCCAGGCCTCGTCGAAGTGCAGTGTCTCGATCGAGCCGTTCAACGTCTGCTTGAGCATCTCGACGTTGTAGGCGATGCCGTCGTAGGTGCTCTGCGTGAGCGACAGGATCCGCGGCTTCTTGTTCTTCGCTTCACGGGCGAACGGGTTCGCGTCGATGCGCTTGCGGATGTTCTCCGGCCGGAACTCCTCGAGCGGGATCGGGCCGATGATCCCGAGGTGGTTGCGCGTCGGCGGGAGGAACACCGGGATCGCGCCCGTCATCGTGATCGCGTGCAGGATCGATACATGGCAGTTGCGGTCGACGACCGCGATGTCGCCCGGCGCGACGTTCGCGTGCCACACCATCTTGTTCGACGTCGACGTCCCGTTGGTGACGAAGAAGCAATGGTCGGCGTTGAAGATCCGTGCGGCGTTGCGCTCGGCCGCGGCAACCGGCCCCGAGTGATCCAGCAGCTGCCCGAGCTCGTCGACCGAGTTGCAGACGTCGGCGCGCAGCATGTTCTCGCCGAAGAACTGGTGGAACATCTGGCCGACCGGGCTCTTGAGGAACGCCACGCCGCCCGAGTGCCCGGGGCAGTGCCACGAATACGATCCGTCCTGCGCATAATCGACGAGCGCCCGGAAGAACGGCGGCGACAGCGAGTCGAGGTAGCTCTTCACCTCGCGGATGATGTGCCGGGCGACGAACTCCGGCGTGTCCTCGAACATGTGGATGAAGCCGTGGAGCTCGCGCAGCACATCGTTCGGAATGTGCCGCGAGGTGCGCGTCTCGCCGTACAGATAGATCGGAATCTCGGCGTTCCGGAAGCGGATCTCCTCGATGAACTTCCGCAGGTTGAGCACCGCCGGGTCGAGCTCGGGTCCTGGCGTGAACTCCTCGTCGTCGATCGACAGCACGAACGCGGAGGCCCGCGACTGCTGCTGCGCGAACTGCGACAGGTCGCCGTAGCTCGTCACGCCGAGGACTTCCATCCCCTCCTTCTCGATCGCCGAGGCGAGCGCGCGGATGCCGAGCCCGGACGCGTTCTCCGAGCGGAAGTCTTCGTCGATGATGACGACGGGAAAGCGGAATTTCATCGCGAGGAACGCCGTCCGCTAAGTAGCAGCGCGGGCCGGGCGCGATAGCCGAACACGTCCGTCGGGCCGAAGTTCACGTGGCGAGGTGTGAGAAGGCGCGAATTATGGGGCGATTCGACAGCGGTGGCTACGAAAAGTGCGGTTCGGCGCGCGAGGCCGTTGCAACGGTGCGACACCGGGCCGCCGGCGACGCGCTCGTCCCCCTCGAGCGCCTGCCGCCCGCGCGGCCGCCAGCGTCGAATCGGTCACACGTGGGCGAGGACGATCGCCCCGGCGCCGCCGAGGAGCGCGACGCCGACCGGCGTCGCCAGGCGGCGACCCCAGGGCACATTCTTCTCGGCGGCCATGACGGCGGCGAGCGCAAGCATCCAGCCGATGTTCCCCGTGCCCACGACGAACATCGTCAGCATCAGCGCCCAGCAGCAGCCGACGCAGAAAAGACCGTGGTCCACGCCGATCCGGAACGCTTCGCGCGGCGGGGACCGCCCGTGCCAGCGGGAGTTCACGAAGCCGAACGGCGTGCGACAGCGATCGAGGCAGCGGTACTTGAGCGAGCTCCACTGGAAGAGCCCCGCGCCTGCGAGCACCGAGGCGCCGACGATCCACCCGTTCGCGATGAACCATCCGCTTTGGCCCGCCGCCCACCGGAGCGCGGCGTCGGCGCCGTGCGCCAGGACACCGAATCCGAGCCAGGCGACAGCGAAGCCGGCGACGACGAGCGCGAGAAGGCGCCGCGCATCGGGCCGCCCTGCAGTCACCCGCCGCACCATCGCGAGCAGCGGATACGTGGTCGGCAGCATCATCGCCGCGATCATCAGCAGCCAGGCGAGCGCGTGCAGCAGCGCCGGGACGACGATGTCGCCCTTCGGAATCGCGCGGCACAGCGCGGCGAGCGCGCCCGCGTCGCCCCAACTGTCGTGCACAAGGTAGCCTGCCCACGGGCTCGCGCTCCACGCCCAGAGCGCGCCCCACGATGCAGCCGCAAGCAGCGCCAGCAGCGCGACGAGCGCCGCCTCGCGCTCGCCGGACTTCGCGGCTGCATTGGTCGCGGCGGCGGGCGTCGGTCGCGCGCCTGCCATCACAAACCCGGACACGTCGCCGGCGAGCGAACGACTGAGGACCGCCCGCCCGTCAGGACTGGAACACGAACGTGCTCTGCAGCGCGTTGTGACCCTTGATGTCGAGGTCGATTCCGACCTTGTCCTGCTTCGCCCGGTAGCGCGGCGCCTTGCCGACGAACACCGGCGCGCCCGGCACGGTC
>DASSGI010000088.1:0-4090 GCA_035857655.1 Casimicrobiaceae bacterium
CCCGGACGTGACCTTGTGCAGCTCGTCGAAGTTGTCGAACATGTACGGCAGGTCGAACACTTCGAATTCCCTGACGCCGAGCGGGCCGAACTTCGCGAGCGACGGCGCGAGCATCTGCACGGACCCGAGCTGCAACGCCTCCATCTCCTCGCCGTCCTTGAAGAGCGTGCTGTTCGGGTAGACCTCAACCTTGACGCGCCCTTTAGTTCGTTCCTCCGCGAGTTTCTTGAACTGCTCCGCCCCCTTGCCCTTCGGCGTATCGAGCGCAACGACGTGACTGAACTTGATGATGATCGGCTGCTGCGCCGGCGCGAGCGTCGTCGCGAGCGCAATCAGCAAACCGAACGGAAAGGCGATCCAGGATCTTCTGCTCATCTGACGCTCCTCAGTCTTGCGAATCGACTCGCGCGGGCCGATGAGCCGGCCGCGCGCCGAACGCTTCGCTCAGCAACCGGCCACGCATTTGGCGTTGCCGTCAAACTCCATCGTACGCCCGCTCAACGCGAGATACACGGGACGATTCTTCACGAGATCGATGAAGGCCTTCATCCTCGTCGCCGGCATCAGCTTGCCCCCGTCGGTAACCGCCTCGTTCGGATGCGACGCGATCACGGCTGCCGGCTGGACCAGGTCGTTGATGATGAAGGCCGCCGCTTCCGGCGAGACCGCATTCGGCCCGAGGTTCAGGAACGCGAGATTCGTCTTGTGGAAATCGTGGACGATCGTCTTCATGTCGGCGTGGATGCCGGTGTCGCCGGAAAGATAGACGACGAGGCCGTTGGTGAACTTGACGACGTAGCCGGTCGGCGGACCGACGTCGAGCGTCAAGTCGTCTTCCTCGAGGTCTTTCCTCCCGGGACCGGTGAGCAACGACCGCGGAACATGACTCGCGTGCGACGCGGGCACGACGGTGATCTCGACGGCCCGCGCCGCGTTTGCCGTCTTGAACGTGCGCTTTCCGCCGAGCTGTACGTTGGCCGAGCACGACGCAGCAAACGGCACGACATTGCCAGTGCAGTTCGGAGTCGGTTTGCCGTTGATGTTCTCGATCTTCTTTGCGACGAACGCCCCCATGTCGACGACCATCATGATCGCCGCGTTCTTCGCCGCGGCGATCTCGGCCGTCGTCGAATTGGGCGCCGCCGACACGGTGTCCGGTGCGGCGCAGGTTCCGGCGTTCTGCGCCGACATCTTCCGGTCGCCGATGTGATCGCCGTGCGCGTGCGTGAGCAATACGACATGGACGGTGCCGAGCCGAGGATCGTTGGCGCCCGTTACCGATTGACCGGCATCGTAGAGAATCCGCACGCCGGTAGGATCTTCGAAGATCGTCGCGCGATCGCGATCGCAGAGCTCGCCGGTGTGCGATCCGAGCGGCGTGATCTTGACGTTCTGCGCCAACGCGAGCTGCGCGACGACCAGCGTGGCGGCGGCAGCGACAGCCGGGAGCAACGCTTTCGCGGCGTGATACTGGAACTCGCGCGGAATCATCGCGTCTCCTCCTCGTCTTCACGCCCGCTTTGCGTGCACCTGTTCGGCGCATCTCTTCGGAGCGGAAAGATTGTCGGTCCCTCGTTCGAGGTGACGAATATACGCCGGAACGCGGGCTGGCGGGAGCGCGCCCCGCCGCTCGAAGCGCGCCGACGCGCGCCTCCGTCTGCTCGAACCGCGCAGCAGCGGGCGGGACTCGGCGATGCGATAATGCTGCGCCCGCCCGGCGGATCCGGGGCATACGCCGCACATTCCAATCCTTACGCGAAGCTATCGCGATCGACCATGGCCATTGCACAGGCACGCGAGCGGCTGGGGCGCGTTTTCTATCAGCGCTGCTTCTACCTGTTCGTCGTGCTGCTCGTGCTGGTCGGCGGCGTCCCATTTGTCGAGCCAACGGAATTCGGCAGGCTCGTCACCAATGCGGTAAACCTCTTCGTCATCATCGCGACGGTCGCCGCAGTCGGGCGCACCACGCTGTCGTTCGTGATCGCGATCCTGCTTGCGGTGCCGACGCTCGGGTTCCAGTGGCTTTTCCTGGCCGGCGAGGATCCGGCCGCGCTCCACTGGTCGTGGATCTTCGGCGGCGCGCTCTACCTTGCGGCGATCGTCTATCTTCTCCGCTACGTATTTCAGCGCGAAGTGATGACGGCGGACAAGCTCTTCGGCGCGGCGGCCGGGTACCTGATGATCGGCCTGTTCTGGGCGTACGTCTTCGCGCTGCTCGGCTATTACTATCCGAACGCGTTCGCGGTCTACGGAACCGCGGCGCCGCTGTCGTTCATCGATGGTGTCTATTTCAGCTTCACCGTCCTCACGAGCACCGGATTCGGCGACATCACGCCCCTCACTCGCCAGGCCCGCGGGCTCGTCGTCGTCGAGCAGGTGCTAGGTGCGCTGTTCCTTGCGGTGCTGATCGCGCGCCTCGCTGGCGTCTACCCGCCGCAAATGCGCGGCGACGAGGAGTAACGAGAGCTGAAGGCCGTCCGCTCCAGCCGATGCCGCCGATCGGCGAGCGTGAAACCCGGCCAGGCGATCGCGTCCGATCTCGCGAGCGCGAGCACCTTGAAGAGCTCGCCCATCTCGGAGGGCGCGAGGAGCTTCTGCACCGGCGCAGCCGCACGGATGTAGTCGAGCGTCTCCGGCGCGCCGGTCGCGGCGAGCGCATCGAGAATCCCGCAACCCAGGAGGAACGCGGCTTGCGCAGTGAACCCCGCGACCGCGAGACCTGCACGCTCGCCGGCGGCAGCCATCGCGGTGAAATCGACGTGCGCGGTGATGTCGGTCAAACCGGGCCACGCGAACGGGTCGGCATGCGCGCGATGCCGATAGTGGCACATCAGCGTCCCCTCGCTGCGCTGCGGATGGTAGTACTCCGCCGCGGGAAAGCCGTAGTCGATGAAGAGCGCGGCACCCTTTTCGAAGCGCGAGCCGATCGTTTCCACGAGCGCTTCCGCCGCCTCGTTGATCTCGCTCGTGTAATCGCCTTCGCGGGGGAAGCGTGCCGCTGCGACCCTTGCAAGTCGCGCGTGGGCGGATCGGTCGGTCCAGGCGAATTTCGCCTGCGCGTCGTCCCAGGTTACGCCGCGCTCGAAGTATTCGCCGTCGCGTCTTGCGACAACGCGCGGACCGATCGCGTCGAGCACTTCGTTCGCGACCATCGCGCCGTCGATCGCATCCGGGAATTGCGCGAGCCACAGGACGCGCGCGGAATGCTCGCGCGCTTCGCGTTCGAGCGTCGCGCGCTGGCGCGCTGCCAGTTCGGCGCTCGGCTCGAGGATCGCGTAGCGCGACGGCAGCGCATCGCGGGCCGCGAGCGCATTCAGCAGATCGGCTGCGAGCCGTCCGGTGCCCGCGCCCAGCTCGACGATCTCTCTCCGTCCACTGACAGCGAGAATCGCCTGGACCTGCGCCGCGAGAGCCGCGCCGAACAGCGGTGTCATCTCGGGTGCCGTGACGAAATCGCCGCCGGGACCGAGCTTCGCTGCGCCGGCCGCGTAGTAACCGAGTCCCGGCGCATGCAGCACCAGGTCCATGTACCGCGAAAACGGAATGTACCCGTTGCCGGCGCGGATCTCGGCACGAACGGCGTCGGCAACGAGCAGGCTGTGCCTGCGCGCGTCGGGGTCGGGTTCCGGAAGGTGCGTCACGGCGATCCTGCCGGCTTTCGTCTCCGATGCGGCATCATCATCGATGTGCTAGATTCTGTCGAAGTCTAGCGTGGAACACGGGGACGCGCGTGGAAGGCAGGATCGTCCTGATCACCGGCGGCGCCAAGCGTGTCGGCGCGGCGATCTGCCGCCGGCTCCACGCAGCGGGCGCGCGCCTAATGATCCACTACAGGAAGTCCGCCGGCGAAGCGCGGCTGTTGCAGGCGGAGCTCAACCATGTGCGCGCCGAATCGGTGGCGCTGATCCAGGCCGATCTGCTCGATCTCAACAAGCTGCCCGCGATCGTCGACCGGACGGTGCAGACGTTCGGACGACTCGACGCTCTCGTCAACAACGCTTCCTCGTTCTTTCCGACGCCGATCGGCGAGATCACGGCGCAGGCGTGGGACGACCTGATCGGAACGAACCTCCGCGCACCGCTCTTTCTC
>DASSGI010000089.1:0-9811 GCA_035857655.1 Casimicrobiaceae bacterium
CGACGAGCTGGTGCAGTTGCAGGACAGTGCGGCGCGTCCCTATCTGCACCTCGTCGACGGCGGTGTGTCGGACAACGTCGCGATGCGGGAGATCGTCGAAGTGCTCGAGACGATCGACGTCAGCCGCAGCCTCGAAGGCCGCCCATTGCTGCGCGACGTACGCCATGTCGCGGTCATCGTCGTGAATGCGGCTTCGTCGCCGTCTGTCGATTGGGCAAGGAGCGAATCTCCGCCCGGGATCTTCGACCAGTTGTGGCAGGCCTCGAGCGTCCCGATCGACCGCTATTCGTACGAATCGATCAATCTTCTGAACGACATCATCTCGCGCTGGAGTCTGGAGCGAAAGCTCGCAGCCGCCGAGGCGAGACTCGTCGGGAAGCGCGAGCTCCAGGAAGAGCTCGGCCGTCCGCCGGTGGATCTCTACGCGGTCGACGTGAGCTTCCGCGACATCCCAGATCCGGAAGAGCGGCGCTATTTCGAAAACCTGCCGACGAGCTTCGTGCTGCCGGCCGAAGCGGTCGACCGGTTACGCGATGTCGCGGGCCGGATTCTGCGAGCCTCACCGGCGTTTCTCCAGCTGATTCAAGCGATCGAAGGCATCGCGTCACAGCGTCGCGTTACGATTCCGCAATGATCATCGCCCGAAAGACCGACGCGTGACTACTCTGACGCATTATCCGCTTCTGCTATTGGTGGTTTCGTTTGCGGTTCTTTGGCTCTCGGCGTGGATCGGGACCACGGGTTTCAAGACACTCCGATCGCAGGCGGCCTCGCAGCACGAGGAGTTCGCTGTCGTCCAAGGCGCGACGCTCACGCTGCTCGGACTCATCATCGGATTCACGTTTTCGATGGCGTTGACCCGTTACGACCAACGCAAGAATTACGAGGAAGAGGAAGCCAACGCGATCGGTACCGAATTCCTGCGCGCCGACCTTCTTCCCCAGGCAGACCGGATGAAAGTCCGCGAATTGCTCTCGAGCTACCTCGAGCAGCGCGTTTTGTTCTACACGACCCGCGACGAGCAGGAGCTCGACGAGATCAACGCCAGGACGGCGAAGCTGCAGAGCGCGCTGTGGGCGGCAGTCCAGGCGCCCGCGACGGCGCAGCCGAATCCGGTGACGGCACTTGCCGTCGCCGGCATGAACGAGGTCTTGAACACACAGGGTTATACGCAGGCAGCGTGGCTGAATCGAATTCCAGCCGGAGCGTGGAGCCTGATGGCGGCGATCGCCGTCTGCGCGACGATGCTCGTCGGCGTCGGCGCGCGCGACACCAAGGCAGGACGTGGATTTCTCGTCGTGCTGCCGCTCGTTCTTTCCATTGCGTTCTTCCTCATCGCCGACATAGACGCACCACGGCGCGGCGTCATTCACGTCGAGCCGTTGAATCTCCACGGCCTGACGAAGGCGCTGCGTACGCAATAGCGATCCAGCGAACACGTCGAGTCGCTCGTGCGGTCCGCCCATCGGTCCCACGTGCAGGTGCTTTCCGATTAAGAAAGTCTGTTGCGAGTTGTACATGACAGGATTTTTTGTACGCTGCAATAACATCGGACTGTTGCAATCATGAAGGTGGGCATATGAGCGACACCACTTCGAGTCTTGACATGGCAGAACAGCGAGCAGACACTCGGACTTGCAACAGCATATGGTGGACGGCGCGCGGGTCTGTTCGCGTCGTCCAGCGTATCTATTGGCAAAACTGTCGTAAGGCAGTGACGCAAAGCTTCCGGCCCAAGATGTGCGGGTAGCGGGGTTGCCGGCGGAAAGTGATTCCGCCGTCATGCTGGATCACGCGCGTTTCCGCGCATCAAATCCACGTCATTGTCGCGCGACGCCTTTTTTGGGAGGCGTGAAATCGTGCGAACGTTCAGTCCTGATTTTGCGAAAAGCGCCCCGCGTGGAGTCGACCTCCGGCACAAGTCGCAGCGGTCATCCGGTCCGGTAACCATCACGAGCTCGGACGCCAGCGCGGCCGGCATCGCTGCGCGAATGAATGCGCCCGCCGACATCAAAGGGCGGCGGTTGATCGCCGATCAGCTGTATCTCGGTCTCGATGCGAAACTGCTGCGGGGCGGCGCGGCACGTACGCTCGCGCGCCTGTCTTCGCATCCCGTGGGTCACGCATGGATCGACCTTCGCAACCTGGGCGAGGACTTCCACCTCGAGGCGGGCGCCACCTCCGCGCTGTTGAGCGCAATGCTGGCAGGTGGATTGCTCTACCCGGATGGCGCCGGCAGATACCATCCGACGCGGGCGTTCCGCGAATACGCGCTCGCGACGGTCGTCGCGCCGTTGCCGCGGGACCGCGCGAAGGGCCTGATCGATCGCGCCTGCAAGATCGCCTCTCGCGTCAACACGGAATGGGTCCACATTCCCTTCCAGATCGACATGATGGCCGTCTCCGGCAGCTACATGACCCGTCGCGATCAGCTTTCCGATCTCGTGCTCTCACTCGCCCTGCACCGTCGCGCGGTCTCGAGAGCTGCGAACGCGCCGGTTCCGCCAAGCAAGGACGAGGCGTCACGCCAGGTCGTCGAAGCGCTGCAGGCGCTCTCTTCGTTCATCGTCGTTCGCATCGTCGCGGACCAGACGAAGGTGCAACGACCGTTCAGCGTCGTGTTCCAGGGGGGCGGCAGCGCTCCGGAGAAGGAACCGGCCGAGCGCGGCAGCAAGCTTCGCGACTGGAGTGCGTCGGTCAGCCGCTGGTTTGCTCACAAGTAGGCGTTTCGAGCGGCGCTGTCATCGGCGCTGCGCAGCAGCTACGTCCGACGCGGCCGGAACGCGCGGGTTTTAGCGGCACAGTGACGGCCACGCGAGTACGGCAATGCCGTACAGCGCGACTGCGAGCACGATCACAATCGCAAATCCGAGGTGGATCGCGAGCAGCGTCGCGAGCACCGCTCCGATGACCGAAGCGTTGGCGTTGATGCCCCACGCCCACGGAATCGTCGCGTCGAAGCGCTCGGCGAGGCGCGCCAGGGCGAGCGGAAAGGGCATTCCCATCGCGAACGCGAGCGGCGCGATCAATGCGACCGAGATGGCGATGCGCACGAGGTCGGGTTGCGACAGAAGAAGCCGAAAGACGGCCGGCAAGAGGACGAGATAGCCGAGTGCGATCCCGGCGATCGCGACGCCGATCCACGCGAGCGGATGGCGTGCGGTGTGCGTCGCGCCCGCCACGAAGCGTTCCGAATAGCGGCTTCCGAGCCCGGCGAACACGAGGAACGCGCAAAGCACGACTGCCACGGCGTAGAGCGGCTGGGCAAGGAACAGAACGAACTTCTGGATGAACGCGATTTCGATGAACATGAACGCGAAGCCGACTGCCGCGAAGTAGACGGCGATTCCGAAGCGCGCGGGATGTGCCGCTTCCGCGCTGCGAGGCGTGCGGCGCGCCATCCACAACGGGACCGATACCAGCAACACGCTCGCGATGGCCAGCTGGATCAAGGTCGCGACCAGAACCGGATACCCCCACTCGAGCAGCGGCATCCCGCCCTGTTCCCTGAGTGCGAGCCATTCCGGGAATGTCGTCCAACGGAAGAAGTGGAAGAAATGAGGGCGATCGTCGGTAGCCGGCGCGATCGCGAACTTGTAGCGATCGATGAACGCCGGACGCTCCGGTCCGAGAAGCGCCACTGCGCTGTCGTGGAAGTACGACGCGTTCAGAACGTTGTAGCGGTTGGCCTCGGCAGGCGAAATGCCCGGGTAGTAGTCGGCATCGAACGACCGCGACCGGCAAAAAGCTCTCAGCGCGGCGACCTCAGCGGCGGTGAAGACCCCGTTCTTGACGACGAGCGTCGCGGTCTTCCAGCTCCGTATCAGCGCGACGCGCCGGGTGGCATCCGCGACTCCGGCGCGTTCGAGCGCCTCGGCGACGGTCGCCACGAGCTTCAGGATGTCGCGCGGCGGCAGGTTGACCCAGCGCGTTATCGCGAGCATTCCGCCCGGTTCGAGGCGATCGAGATACGCGGTGAACGCCTCGATCGTGTAGAGGTAGCTTTCCGACAGGGCATGAAGCCCTGCCGCCGAGACGCCGAACGCGTCGAGCAACGCGATTTCGATGAGATCGAAGCGAAGCTCGTGCCGCGCGACGAACGCGCGCGCTTCGCCGACGTGGAGCCGCGTGTCGGGCAGGCTGTACGGCCGCCCCGAGTATTCGCCGAAGCTGTGCTCGACGAGATCGACGAGTTGAGGATTGAGCTCGACGGCGTCGACGGACTGCGCTCCGAGCGCAAGCGCCTGGAGGACGTCCGCGCCGGTCCCCGCCCCGAGGATGAGCACGCGCGGTCGCGCGAGCAGATGATAGGGAAGTGCGGAGGTCAGATAGTCGAGGTAGGCGAGCGGCTCCCGCCGACCGTCGTAACGGACGAGCGCGCTCGGTCCATCGCCATCGACGAACACGCCCAGCTGCGGCGGGGGTTCCGACGGTGTCGCGAGGCTCAAGCCCGGCGCCTGGCGAAACGGAACCTGCGGGCTCTCGACGACGGTAACGACGCCCAACGGGCTCGAGCGCTCCGCCAGGACTCGTGCGCCCGCGATCTGCAATGTCTGAGCGAGATCCTTGAACTCCGACGGATGGGGGCGCGTCCAAGCTGATGGCATCGCGAGCGGCAAACCGAGCGCGCCGCATGCGAGCGCAGCGGCGAGCGCGCGTGGACGCGTCGCGAAGTGCAGATCCGCCGCCGCAGCTGCGGCGAGACCGAGTGCTCCGATCAGCTCGAGCGCGACCGTCGGCGTGACCGCGAACAGCGCGAGCAGAATCGCGAGGCAGCCGGTGCCCGCGCCAAGAATGTCGAAGCTGTAAATGCGGTGCGTGACGGTGCGAAATCGCGCGAACGTGAGGCACAGCGCGGAGGCTACGCAGAAGAATGGCGCGACGAGCAACAGATAGATGACGAGCAAATGCAGCGCCTGCCGCGGGTCCCACGCGAGCTCCAGCGGATTGAATCGGACCCGCTGAGCGAGCGCGAACCCCGTGACGGCCAGGAGACCGAATGCGGCAGCACTCGCGACGAATGCCTGCGAGTAGTAGGCGAGCAGCGTGCGGCGTGCGAGCGCGACGAACGTCGCCGCTGCGCCGTAGCCGAGCAGCGCGACACTGATGATCATGTAGGCGAAGTGGTGCCACTGGATGATGGAGAACAGCCGCATCAGCAGGATCTCGTAGCCGAGCGCGGCGGCGGACAGCATTGCGATCGCGAGGAGCGGTGGAGTTGGCGCGCTGTCGCGACGATCCGACCGCTTCGATGGTTCGAGCGTCGTGCCGGCGGCAGGCTTCGCGGACGCCATAGGCGCGATGCAATGCGTCAGTGCTTCCCCGTCAACGGCACGAAGGCGACAGGCAGAATCTGGCGCGTCTGAATCGTTCCGTCAGCCAGCTTCTCGACGAGCATCAGGTGCTGGGCGAGGAAGGGAGGACCGACCGGGATGACGATCCGGCCCCCTGGCTTGAGCTGTCGAACGAGCGCCGGCGGGACGTGGTTCGCCGCCGCCGTGACGATGATCGAATCGAATGGGCCGCAGTCCTCCCATCCATAATAGCCGTCGCCGATTCGAGTCCGCACGCGCGAATACCCGAGGGTTCGCAATCGATCCGCGGCTTCGCGCGCGAGCGGCTCGATGATCTCGACAGTACAGACGGTCGCTGCGAGCTCCGCGAGAATCGCTGCCTGGTAGCCTGAGCCGGTTCCGATCTCGAGCACGACGTCGCCTGGCCGGAGCCGCATGAGGTCGGTCATCAGCGCGACGATGTAGGGCTGCGATATCGTCTGGCCATGACCGATCGGAAGCGGTCGGTTCCGGTAAGCCGCGCGAATCTCGCTCGGCGGGACGAACCGATGCCGCGGGACGGTGGCGAGCACCGACATCACGCGCGGATCGAACGTCCCCCGGCCCGTATCGCTTGCCGTCGAGCGCGCGAGCGCCGCGATTTCCCCCATGAGCGCATTGCGCTCCGCGGCGAACTCGTCGTCACCGAGCGCAGGCGAAATTGCGGTCGCGCCGCACGCGACCGTGAGCAGGAGGCGGAGAATCGGGCCGATCATGTGCGCCGCCGTTGCGAGCCATCATAGGGCGCGCATGGGAAGGTCGGCAATGCCGCCCTGCGGGGGCGAAGGGCTGCCCGCCTCGTGGCGCTCGTTCGTCGGAGACCGCTCTGCCGGTCGCTGCCGAAGCGGCTATACCTCGCCCACCCAGTAGTCGAGGTGGTTCTCGGGGTGCGTCATGTGGCGGAAATCCTTGGCGAAGGCGCCGATCTTCTTCGAGTCGGGATACTCGCAGACCTCCACCGCCATCATCGTGCTGATCGACAGGTACGCGAGCGGCGCATCCGAATCGTTGATGATCTGGTGCGCGGTCTCCGGGCCGCCGGTAGGGCAGCAGATCACGTCGCCGGCGCGGATCTTGCGCGTCTCGTCACCGAAGCGCAGCGTTCCCGTGCCTTTGACGATGAAGAACATCTCCTCCTCGCCGCGGTGGCTGTGGAACGGGCACGAGCACTTTCCGGGCGGCACGACGTCGTACGAGTAGCCGAGATCCTTCGCGCCGAGCAGCGGTCCGATGCGCACCGCATCGCTCGCGAACTTCTCGCCCTTCTCGAAATGCTCGAGCTTGAGCTCGTCGAGGTTGACGACTTTCGAATCGATCACGCGCATGGCTGCTTCCCCTTACCCTCTGATTGAAAAAAGCCCCGCGGCTGCCCGCGGGGCTTTCCGTTCTGGTGACCACTCGCGCTGCGCGCGCGTCAAATCCGCTCGATGATCGCCGCAATGCCCTGGCCGCCGCCGATGCACATCGTGATGAGCCCGTAGCGCTTGTTCGTACGTTGCAGCTCGTACATCGCCTTGATCGTGAGGATCGCGCCGGTCGCGCCGATCGGGTGTCCGAGCGCGACGGCGCCGCCGTTCGGATTGACCTTCGCCGGATCCATGCCGAGCTCTTTCGACACGCCGAGCGCCTGCGCAGCGAACGCCTCGTTCGACTCGATGACGTCCATCTGGTCGAGCTTGAGATTCGCTTTGGCGAGCGCGCGTTTCACCGCGCTGACGGGTCCGAGCCCCATGATCTTCGGATCGATGCCGGCGTGGCCGTAGGCGACGAGCCGCGCCATCGGCTTCAGCCCCTTCTTCGCCGCCGCCGATTTCTCCATCAGCACGACCGCCGCAGCGGCGTCGTTGATGCCCGATGCGTTGCCCGCGGTGACGGTGCCGTTCTCTTTCTGGAACACGGCTTTCAGCTTGCCCATCCCTTCGAGCGAGGCATCGGCACGCACGTGCTCGTCGGTGTCGAACTGGACGGGCCCCTTCTTGCTCTTCAACTCGATCGGCAGGATCTGGCTCTTGAAGTGGCCGGCGGCGATCGCGGCGGAAGCGCGCTTGTGACTCTGGACGGCGAAGGCGTCCTGCTGCTCGCGCGTGAGCTCGCACTTCTTCGCGACGTTCTCGGCGGTCACGCCCATGTGGATCGTGTCGAAGGGATCGGTCAGCGCGCCGACCATCATGTCGATCTCCTTCGCCTCGCCCATTCGCGCGCCCCAACGCATTGTCGTCGACGCGTACGCGGCGCGGCTCATGCTCTCGGCGCCGCCCGCGACGGCCGCGTCGGTGTCGCCGAGCAGGATGTACTGGGACGCGGACACGATCGCCTGCATTCCGCTGCCGCACAGGCGGTTGAGCGTCAGCGCGCCGGTGTCGTGCGGCAGGCCGCCGTTCACGCACGCGACGCGCGAGAGGTACATGTCCTTCGCCTCGGTATGGATCACGTTGCCGAACACGCACTGACCGACGTCTTTCGGGTCGATCTTTGCCCGGCTCACCGCTTCCTTGATGACGCGGGCCGCGAGCTCGGTCGGCGGAATGTCCTTCAGGCTGCCGCCGTAGTCGCCGATGGCCGTGCGCACGCCGCTCAAAATGACAACTTCTCTTTGCTCGCTCATGGGAATCTCCGATTCGGGCCGCAGGGGGAAGGGACGTCAATTATCCCGCGAATCGGAAGCTCGTGCAGCCACCGCGATTCCCCGGGCAACAGAGACCACAACCAGGCTCGGGACAATGCGGGCGCCGGCGTTGGAGGCGCACGAGAAGTCGAAGTACCATCGCGGTGCGCTCCTTCGTCGCGAGACCACATGACTCAGCCGCCGCGCGGGTCGCTCTTCGTCAGCGTCATCGGCATCCTGATCTGCGGTGTCGCCGGCGGCTTCTCGGCATGGATGCTCGTGTCGAACCTCGGCATCGACGACGTCATCGGCGCTTTCATCGCGGCCATGATCGGAATGATCGTGGCGACGGCGTTGTGGGCGGGCGGGTCCGCGCTGCTGCGCGCGCTGGGCTTGATGAGATGATGCGCGCCGGTCTCCGGCCAGCCACGATTCAGCTTGCGAACCGCAGCGCAGTCACTTGACGGCAAGCCCGCGCTTCGCGTGCCAGTCGGCAATTCCTTCCTTCGGGAACTCGCGGAAATGCGTGTGCCCGCGTCCCCGCGGAACATCCGACCAGGGTGCCGCGTAGGCGAGCATCATCTCCACCTCTTCGGGCGGCTTCGGGAGCTTCGTGTCGATCGCGGACGCGAACGGATACACGTGCTCGGGCCAGCGCGGGTCCCACACCCACAGCGAGCTGCCGCACTTCGCGCAGAAGTACCGGCGCCCCGGCGACCGCGTCGCTCGCTTCGATCCCTTCTCGCGGATCCGCGCGCGAAACTCGCCGAGCGCCTTCTTGCCATACACCTTGAGCGAAGCCGCTTCACCCATGATGTTGATCGCGTAGCCGCCCCCGCCCGCGGTCTTCCGGCAGATCGAGCAGTAGCAGCGCATGTAGGGATAGGGCGTTTTCGACGCGACGCTGAACGTGACTGCGCCGCAATAGCAGGAACCTTCGAGCTTCATTGCTTCCTCCTCGCAGAAGATCGAGCGATCATAACGCTTCCCCACAGGACGTGAGCAGCGCTGCGCTTCGCGCCCACCGACCGCAATGCCCGACCCCGACAGCACCGTCGATCTCGCCGCCTATTTCGAGCGCATCGCGTATGCGGGCGAGACGTCTCCGTCGAGAACGACGCTCGGTGCGCTGCATCTCGCGCACGCGACGCACATTCCGTTCGAGAATCTCGACATCCTGCTGGGGCGGCCGATCCGTCTGGACCTCGCGAGCCTGCAGGCGAAGCTCGTCCGTGGCCGGCGCGGCGGCTACTGCTTCGAGCAGAACCGGTTGTTCGTCTCGGTGCTCGAGTCGCTCGGGTTTTCCGTGACGACGCTCGCCGCGCGCGTGCGGTTCAGGGCTTCCGGCATTCGGCCACGAACCCACATGCTGTTGCAGGTCGACGTCGACGGCGTTCCATTGCTCGCCGACGTCGGATTCGGGATCTTCGGTTTGCTGATGCCGATCGCGCTGGACGACCCGGGCGAATCACAGCAGTTCGCATGGACGCATCGGATCGCGCGCGACGCCGGGCTGTACGTTTTGCAGTTGAAGAGCGCGGGCGCGTGGACCGATCTGTACTCATTCACGCTGGAACGCCAGTATCCGGAAGACTACGAGATGGCGAATCACTACACGTCGACCCATCCGTCGTCGCACTTCGTTCGGGGCCCGATCGCACAGCGATCGACGCCCGACCTTGGAAGGATGCTGCGAGACGGCACGTACACCGAATACCGCGGCGAGAGCGTCACACAGCGCATCATCGCCGACGAGGACGAGCTGCTCGACGTTCTCGCCGACGAATTCGAGCTCCGTTTTCCGAAGGGCACCCGTTTTCGCGCGCCCGTTGCGTCCAGCTGACGCCCGAGGCGGAAGCGTCCGCTGCGCGTC
>DASSGI010000090.1:0-4582 GCA_035857655.1 Casimicrobiaceae bacterium
AACGTCTTCGCGATGGCCATCGTCGCGAGCCCTCGTCATGCGCTCGACGAGCACGCGCTCGAGCAGCAGATCGACTGGTTGAACGCGATCGAGTCCGGTTGCCGCTATGCGGACGACACGCTGACGATCGCAGCCGATCCGCAGGCGGTCATTGCCGAGGCGATCAAGCTCGGCTTCGCGCTCCGGATCGCACATCCTCTCGGCGACATCATCAAGGTGCCCGAAGCCGAAATCGCCGCGCTCAACTACCTTCGCAACAACGTGCTGCACGCGTATGCACTGCCGGCGCTGATCGCGAGTCTCCTCACCGGCACGCGCGAGACGACGATCGAGGGCGTCGCCGAGTTCGTCGCAACCGCTCAGCCGTTCCTGCGCGCCGAGCTGATGCTGCGGCATTCGGCGGAAGAAGCCGCTCTCGTGTCGACGCGCATCGTCGAGATCTTCGTCGAGCTCGGGCTCGCGCGTCGCGGGTCCAACGCGGCGGTGCGCGCGCCGGATCGCTACAGCACCGAGCAGGCCGGGCTCGAGCTCCTTGCGCGGTCGTTGCGGCACCTGCTCCGTCGCAACTACCTGACGATCGCGCTGCTGACGCAGTTCGGCTCCGGGCGGCTGCAGCGGCCGCGGTTGGAAGAGCTCATGCAGATGTTCACGCAGCGGCTGTCGATGCTGTTCGAGTTCGCGCCGCCCGACTTCTACGAACGCTCGACGTTCGCCTCCTACGTCGACAACCTGATCGACGCCGGCATTATCGACACCGACGGCGAAGGCTGGCTGCACCTCGACGAGCGCTCGCGCGCATGGAAGAAGAGCGTCGAGCGCCTGCTGCCTGCCGACGCGCTATTCGCGATCCGGCGCGTTGCGGCACTTCACGGGAGAGCGCAGAGCGTCGAGGGCTCCGACCACGCTCCTGCGCCGGATACGGACGGGCGCTGATTGCTCCTCTCGTCTGCTCGAGTCCTGCCGCGCGCGTGTACGCCGGCGGCGCGCCCTATCTGCCGTTTCCGCCCGCAGCTTTCCTGCGCGCAACGTCGAGGTCCGCGTATTTCCACGACCCGCCGAACTGCGACGGCCAGTAGCCGATCACCCACGGATAGTAGATGGCGTTGCCGACGCCGTACGTGTGCAGGATCATCGGCACCCACGCCTGCGAGATCTCGGACATCTTGCGCGCGAGCGCCGTGCGCTCCGGGCCTGCCGGCGTGCGCAGGAACGCCTCGTACGCGGCATCGTAATCGGGGCGCTTGAATTGCGACGGATTCGTGTCGCGCTGCTCCTTGCTCCACAACGTCTGCAGGATCTGGAAGCCCGAGGGCTCGAGCGAGCGGTAGCCCAGGTTGAACATCTGCAGCTTGCCGGCGCGCATCTGGTTCAGGAGCTCGGCGAACGTTTGCTGGTTGATCTGCATCCGGATGCCGATCGCATCCATGTTCTTCTTCCACAGCGTGTCGGCATCGCGGTACCACGATTCGGGAAGCGTTCCGCGCACGAGGGTGAGCGGCTTGCCGTCGGGCGTCTCCCGGTAGCCGTCGCCGTCGACGTCCTTGAATCCAAAGCGATCGAGAAGCGCGCGTGCCGCCGCAGGGTCGTAGAGCGATTTCGGCGGCAGCGCCGGATCGTGACCGTTGACGCCGGGCGGCAGCAGCTGGTTCGCGGGCAGTGCATTGCCTGCGAACAGGACCTTGATGAAGTTGTCGATATCGAAGCCCATCGCGATCGCGCGCCGCAGCGCCACCTGCGCGTTCGAGTAGCCGCCGACGACGGGGTCGTCCATGTTGAAGTACGTGAACGTCACCGACGGAGCGATGAAGCGAATGTGCTGGATGCCCCTCTTCACGAGCTCCGGCTTGAGCTTTCCGTCCTGCATCACGCGGCTCGCGTCGTCGCCGGCAAGCAGCATCAGGTCGAGATCGGTCTGCATGAAGGCGAGCAGCTCGGGCTGCGACTCCTCGATGATGCTCACCTCGATCCGGCCGATCTGCGGCAGCGCCTTGCCGCGCATCGCGTCGACGAGCGCCCTGTGCTGCGGCTCAGCGCTCTCCGGATAACGAATCGTCCGATACTTCGGATTCGCTTCGAGCACGAGCCTGGACGCTTTGCGCCATTCGACGAGGCGATACGGACCTGTGCCGACGGGCTTGCTCATCACGTCGGCACCCGCAGCTTCGACCACCTCGCGGGCAACGGCCATCATCGGGAGCCCGGCCATCCGCTCGAGCAGCGTGTAGTCGGCGGCGTTGAGCCGAATCTGCAACGTATAGCGATCGATCGCGCGCAAGCCCTCGATCGGCGCGTCGTAGTTCATCTTCGCGCCGGACTTCCGCGCGTCGTCGACGACCGGGCGCGCGCCGGCGATCAGCTCGGTGAGCGCGGGGTTGCCGCCGTTGCGCAGATTGGGGTCGAGATGGCGCTTGATCGAATAGACGTAGTCGTCGGCAACCAGCTCGCGCGGCTTGCCCTTGAACAGCGGATCGTCGGCAAAGAAGATCCCCTTCCTGATCCGCATCGTCCACGTTTTTCCGCCGTCGGTCACATCGGGCAGCGCCTCTGCGGTATTCGGGATCACCTTCGCCGGCGTCGCGAAGTAGTCGAATTCATAGAGCGCTTCGAAAATATGGGTTGCGATCCGCGTCGAGTAGAGATCGGTTCCCTGCTGCGGGTCGAGGCTCGTGATGTCCGGCGAGGCGATGCGCAACACCTTCGCCGGATCGGCAGCCGCGTGCGCCTCGCTGCAAACCATCGCCCCGGCGACGGCCGCAACCACGACACCGTACCGAATGCGACTGCGAATCATTGGATCAGCGCGGCGGCGCGAGCGGAACCGGCGCCGATTCGTGTGGCCGGTCGCCGATCATGAAGTCGAAATCGCAGCCCGCATCCGCCTGCAGCACGTGATCGAGATAGAGGCGCCGATAGCCCGACACGCTCGCCCCCGGGTGCGGAAGCGTGAGACGCGTGCGGCGGCGGTCGAGCTCGTCGGACGCGACGCAGAGCTCGAGCGCGCGCGCATCGACGTCGAGGCGGATCGGATCGCCGGTCTCGACGATCGCGAGCGGTCCGCCCACGGCGGCTTCCGGCGCGACATGCAGCACGATGGTCCCGAATGCGGTGCCGCTCATTCGTGCATCCGAGATCCGCACCATGTCCTTGACGCCCTGCTGCGCGAGCTTCTTCGGAATCGGGATGTAGCCGGCTTCGGGCATCCCCGGTGCGCCGCGAGGGCCCGCGTTGCGAAGCACGAGGACGTCGTCGGCATTGACGGCGAGACCCGGCGCGTCGATGCGCTCGGCCAGATCATCGAGCGAGTCGAAGACGACGGCGCGCCCTGTGTGCTTGAGCAGATGCGGTGTGGCCGACGAATGCTTGATCACGGCACCCGCGGGGGCAAGATTCCCCTTGAGCACCGCAATGCCGCCAACAGGAAAGATCGGATTCTGCGGCGACCGGATCACCTGCTGCGTCGGGTTCACCTCGGACGCCGCGATCGCCTCGCCGAGCGTTTTGCCGCTCACCGTGGGCACGTCGAGATGAAGGTAAGGCCGCAACTCGCGAAGCACCGCCGGCAGGCCTCCCGCGTCGTGCAGGTGCTCCATGTAGTGCGCCCCCGACGGCTTGAGATCGACGAGCACGGGAACGTTGCGGCCGAGCTGGTCGAAGGCATCCAGATCGATCCGCACGCCGCGTCGCGCGGCAACCGCCGTCACGTGGATCAACGCGTTCGTCGATCCACCGACCGCATGCAGCACCGTGAGCGCGTTGGTGAACGCCTTCGCGGAAAGGATCGCGTCGGGACTCGGTCCCGACTCCGCGATCGCGACGGCGCGAGCTCCCGAGGCTTCGGCGGAGCGCAGGCGCTCGGCGTGCACCGCGGGAATCGTCGCGGAGCCAGGGAGGCTCATTCCCATCGCTTCGGTCATGCAGGCGATCGTGCTCGCTGTGCCCATGACCATGCAGGTGCCGGCCGTCGGCGCGAGCCGCGCGTTGACGGCGTCGATCTCCGCCTGGTCGATGTCACCGGCGCGATACTTCGCCCAGAAGCGGCGGCAATCGGTGCACGCGCCGAGACGCTCGCCGTGATGCGTGCGCGTGAGCATCGGCCCTGTCGGAACGACGATTGCCGGGACGTTCGCTGAGGCGATCGCCATCAGCTGCGCCGGAATCGTCTTGTCGCAGCCGCCGATCGCGACGACCGCGTCGACGGGTTGCGCGCGAATCATTTCCTCGGTGTCGAGCGCCATCAGGTTGCGCAGGTACATGCTCGTCGGGTACGCGAACGACTCGTGGATCGAGATCGTCGGGAACTCCATCGGCAGCCCGCCCGCCTGCATGACGCCGCGTTTCACCGCCGCGATCAGCTGCGGCACCGTCGCGTGGCAGGGATTGAACTCGCTGTACGTATTCGTGATGCCGACGATCGGACGCTCGAGCGCGTCGTCGGAATACCCCATCGCCTTGATGAACGCTTTGCGCAGGAACAGCGAGAACTGCGAGTCTCCGTATTGCGTGAGGCCGCGGCGCAACCCGCGTGTCATTTCGCCGGCACCGCCTGCGCGGACTTGAATCCGAGCGCGTCGAGCGAGGCGAA
>DASSGI010000091.1:0-3379 GCA_035857655.1 Casimicrobiaceae bacterium
GCCGAGAAACCCGAGGTTCATCGGAAACGCGTCTGCTGCCTCGAGCATTCGCTGGATGTGCCACGGCCCCGGCGTGCACGTCGTCGCGAACGTGCCCGTCGCGGGTCCCGTTCCGCCGCCGATCATCGTCGTGATGCCCGACGCGAGCGCCTCGTCGATCTGCTGCGGACAGATGAAATGGATGTGCGAATCGATGCCCCCCGCCGTCACGATCATTCCTTCGCCGGCGATCGCTTCGGTCGCAGCGCCGATGACGATGTCCACACCCGGCTGGATATCGGGGTTCCCTGCCTTGCCGAGCTTCGCGATTTTCCCGTCCTTGATCGCGATGTCGCACTTGACGATGCCCCACCAGTCGATCACCAGAGCGTTCGTGATCACGGTGTCGGCGGAGTCCTTCGCGGTGCGCTGACTCTGTCCCATTCCGTCCCGGATGACCTTGCCGCCACCGAATTTCACTTCTTCGCCGTACGTCGTGAGATCGCGCTCGACCTCGACAACGAGATCGGTATCGGCGAGCCGGACGCGATCGCCGACGGTCGGGCCGAACATTTCCGCGTAGGCGCGGCGGCCGATCTTCATCGCGAGCTCCGCTTGCGCGGCTTCGCGCTCGATTTCTTCTTCGGAACCCGGCGCGACGCCGCGTCGAGCCGGCCCATCACCGCTCCCGCGAAGCCGAAGACGATCCGATCACCGGCAAGCGCGACCAGCTCGACCCTTCGCGCTTGCCCGGGCTCGAAGCGCACCGCGGTTCCCGCCGCGACGTTGAGGCGGAATCCGCGCGCCGCATTGCGATCGAACGCGAGCGCCGAGTTCGTTTCGGCGAAGTGATAGTGCGACCCGACCTGGATCGGGCGATCGCCGGTGTTCGCAACCGACAAGGTAATCGTCGTGCGACCGGCGTTCAGATCGATGTCGCCGTCGCGAACGAAGATTTCGCCGGGGATCATGGAATAGGCCGGTGCACGGTAACGAGTTTCGTTCCGTCGGGGAACGTCGCCTCGACCTGGATTTCGGAGATCATCTCGGCGACGCCTTCCATCACCTGCTCGCGTGAAAGGAGCGTCGCGCCGTAGCTCATCAGATCGGCAACGGTGCGGCCGTCGCGCGCTCCTTCGACGATCGCCGCGGACAGATAAGCAACCGCTTCGGGATAGTTGAGTCGGACCCCGCGCGCGAGGCGGCGCTCCGCGACGAGCGCCGCGGTGAACAGCAGCAGCTTGTCCTTCTCTCTCGGCGTGAGGTCCACGATGCGGCTTCGAACAGGCCTAGGTGTTCCAGATTCGCGGATGTACGGCTTCGCGGCGGGCAAGCGCCGGCCGCAGCAGGCCCCAGAGCGTAGCAAAATACGTGCGCGCTGCGGCGACCGAGTCTCCGACGAAACGCGCGACGAACACGTGCGGCAGCCTCGTGATCGCGGCATCGCCGCTCTCGCAGCGAACGCCTCGGCACGCAGCGAGCAATGCATCATTCGCGTCACCGGGCGTCGCGATCATCGTGCCGAATACCGGTGCGCCGCCCAGGATCGCACCGGATTGGAGCGCGCGCGCCCCACCTTCGAGCACGATGCGATCGCACCAGAGCAGCTCGCCGTCGCGCCGGAGATCGAAACGCTGTTCGAGCCGACCGTTGTCGAAGCGTTCGCCTGACGCGGTGCGGCCGAGACAGGTGATGTCCCAACCGATGAAACGCGCATCGCCCGCAAGATCGATCGCGAAGCCGATCGCGGCTCGCGCGCCGTCGAAGAGCAGCGTTTCGAGCGGCAGCCATTCGACGGTTGCGCCCGATTCGGCGTGTATCGTCGTCGATGACCGCGCGAAGCGTCCCGCCGACCGATACCACTTCGCAGCTCCGGGCGTGGTCGCCTGCGCATGGGCGCCCTCGCCGACAGCGACATCGATCGCGAGCGAGTCTCCCCCGACGATGCCGGCGGGCGGATGAACGACGACGACCTGGCAAACCGTCGCGTCCTCAGGATAGAGCGCCTTCTGAACGCGCAGCGGACCGACGTGCGCGCGGCCGCGCAACACCGTCCGCGCTCCGTCGCACTCGAAGCGGAGCGCGAGACGCGCGTCCCATCCGGTCGCGGCGCCGTGACGATCGACGCGATCGTCGGTTGGCGTTTCCGCCGCGATCCCTGGCGAATCGCTCGTCAACCCCGGGCCTCCTTGAGCGCGAGCGCCTGTGCGTAGAGCGATTCGCGCGGCAGGCCGGTGGCGGCTGCCGCGACACGCGCTGCGCGCGCCGGCGACAACTCGGTGACAAGCGCGGCGAGCAGCCGTCGCGCGTCCAGTTGTCGGCCTTCCATCGCGTCTTCGGTCTCGAGCGGAGCATCGACGAGCAGCGCGAACTCGCCCTTGGCGTGATTCGGATCGGCGCTCAACCATCCGGGCCCTTCGGCAAGCGTCATCCGTGCGATCGTTTCGAATTTCTTCGTGATCTCGCGCGCGATCACGAGCGTCCGGTCGGCGCCAAGCGCTTCCCCGAGGCGAGCGACAGTCGCACGGACGCGATGCGGCGCCTCGAAGACGATGAGCGCGAATGGAAGATGCGCGACCGCAGCGAGCAACTCGCGCTGGGCTTTCGCTGCCGAAGGAAGGAAACCCAGGAACACGAAACGTTCGGCGGCGAAACCTGCAGTCGAAAAAGCGGCGATCGCGGCGCTTGGGCCAGGAATCGGAACCACCGGGAGTCCGGCGTCACGCACTCTGCGCACGAGTCGTGCGCCCGGATCGCTGACGCCCGGCGTTCCGGCGTCGCTGACCACAGCCACGCTGCGACCCGCGTCGAGCATCGTCACGATTTCGTCGGCGCGCGCGAGCTCGTTGTGCTCGTGCAGAGCGAGCGGCCGCGCCGTGATCCCGTAGTGTCGAAGCAGCACGCCCGTCACGCGCGTGTCCTCGGCGGCAATGACGTCGACGCTCCCGAGGATGTCGAGTGCGCGCAGCGTCGTGTCGCGCAGGTTTCCGACCGGCGTTGCGACCACATATAATGTCCCCGGCAGGGCGCGATAGCGCTCCCCCGTGGCGCCGATCGCGTTGAGTGCGCCGCCGTTCTCGTCCATCGGAATCGAGACCCCAGCCGTATGCCCGCCCTGCATCGATTGCCGCCGAATCCGCGCTCGTTCGCTCGGCGCCGCGCAATCGCGATCGCGTTTGCTCTGTCGGTCGGGTTCAGTGCATTGTCCGCCGCGCAATCTCCGACGGCAAGCGAGCAGGCGCCGGCGCCCGGCGAGCGACCCGCTGCAGCGGGAGCGGCGATCGCTCTCGTTCTTCCGCTCGGTTCGGACACGTTCGGGCGCGCCGCAGGCGCGGTTCGCGCGGGATTTCTCGCCGCCGCGGCGGCCGCGCAGGTGAAACCGCTCGTCGTCGGGCACGGC
>DASSGI010000092.1:0-3363 GCA_035857655.1 Casimicrobiaceae bacterium
GTGCGGCGCGCTGCGTGTCGGCAGCGCTCGGTCGCTCGCGGACGCGCCCTTCGCCTCCGTTTGCTCACTCGTGCGGCCTCCTCAACTCGCCAGTTGTGCGGTGCGCTGCGTGTCGGCCGCGCTCGGTCGCTCGGCGACGCGCGCTTCGCGCCTTTGGCTCGCTATCGCTCGCCCGCCTCGCTTACTCGCCGTTCGCCTTCAGGGTCGCGAAGAATTCCTGGTCGCCGCGCTTGAGCCGCAACGTCACCGATGCCCCTTTCTCGAGCTTCGCCAGGAGCGCGTTCACCTGGTCGGCGCTCTTCGCATCGGTCGTCTGGCCCCGGCTCACGACGGCGATGATGACGTCGCCCGGTTGCACGTTTCCACGGACGGGTCCCGCGATGTCCTCGATCAGCACGCCGCTCTTCAGATCGAGCTCCTTCTTCTGATCGTCGTTGAGATCCAAAAGGACAAGACCCATCCGGTTCGGCTTGGCCTTCTCCTTCGGCGCGGGACTGCTCTTACGCGCCGGCGTTGCAGCGGCCTCTTCCTTCATCTCGGCGACCGTCACGGCGATGTCCTTCTGCGTGCCCTTGCGGAAGACGGTGAGCGTCACCTTCGCGCCGGGCTTGATCATCGTCACGATCCGCGGCAGCTCGGAGGAGCTGCGCACCTCGCGCCCGTCGACCTTGACGATGATGTCGCCCGCTTCGACGCCGGCTTTCGCAGCGGGGCCATCCTTCTCGACGGAATTCACGAGCGCGCCCATCGCCTTCGGGAGCCCGAACGACTCCGCGGTCTCCTTCGTCACCTCGGTGATCTGGACACCGATGCGGCCGCGCGTGACTTTCCCCTTTTCCTTGAGCTGCGCGACGCTGTTCATCGCGAGGTCGATCGGGATCGCGAACGACAATCCCATGAAGCCGCCCGTGCGCGAGAAGATCAGCGAATTGATGCCGACGACCTCGCCCTTCAGATTGAAGAGCGGCCCGCCGGAGTTGCCGGGGTTCACCGCGGCGTCGGTCTGGATGAACGGCACGAGATTTTCCTGCGGAAGGTCGCGCCCCTTGGCGCTGACGATGCCGGCGGTCATCGTGTTTTCGAGGCCGAACGGCTTGCCGATCGCCACGACCCATTCACCCACCTTGAGCTTCTCCGGATCCCCGATCGTGACCTTCGGCAGATCCTTCGCCTCGATCTTCAGCAGCGCGACATCGGTGCGCTTGTCGGCGCCGATCACTTTCGCCTTGAACTCGCGCTTGTCGGTCAACTTGACGGTGACTTCATCGGCGCCGTCGACGACATGCGCGTTCGTGATGATGAAGCCGTCGCTCGAGAGAATGAACCCGGAGCCGACGGATTGCTGTTCGAATTCGCGCTCGGGACCGCGCGGACGCGGGATCTGGCCGAAGCGGCGGAAGAACTCGTAGAACGGATCGTCCTCGGACAGCTCGGGGAACCGCTGCCGCTTCGTTCTCTGCGTGACGTCGATGCTGACGACTGCAGCAGACTGCTTCTCGTAGAGCTCGGTGAAATCGGGAAGCCCGGCAACCCGGCCCTGCGCCGCGACGGGCCCCGTAACGCAGGCGAGCGCGATGAACAGCATCGCGAGCGCCGCAACGTTGAGGTGGGCGCGGAAATTTCGGAACGTCATTTTTATCTGCCTCTTTGCTTGACGAAGGACATCGGACTGCCGCTCGAGCGCACTAGCGGCGCGTCACGGAGTTCGCGATCTGGCGCAACGTGAGCGGCGGCACTTCGCCGAGCACCGTGACGAGGCTGTCGTCGACCTGGCGGCTGTAGGCGTTGAGCCCGCTCTGCGCGGAAAGGCCGTTGGGCGGCGGCGCCGCGCGGCCCGGCTCGACGAATATCGAAACGGAGACGAGTCCGTCGGAGTAGACGAGAAAAGCGACCTTGCGCGCGCTCTGAAAGCCTCGATACTTTTCGACGATCTTGACGAAGCCGGGCGGAACGCGGGTAACCGTCCATCCCGTTTCCTCCATTTGCGATTCGCTCTTGTTGTACTGCCGAACCTTCCAGTCGGACGGCGCGGTCGGCCAGGTCGGCTTGACCATCGATGCGTCGATCTTGGCGCCGATCGTGATGTCGCTGAACGCGAACTGCTCGAGGACGCCGTTGTTCGCGTCGAGCACCCGCGCCTTGAGAATGAGTCCGGTCGCGACGTCGGTCCAGAACTTGTGGCCGTAGCGCAGGCCGTCCTTGGGCTCGAACACCCACGCCTGCGCGTCGAGGCCCGCAACGCGCTCGCGTTCGCCCTTGCGGAACGTGTAGTGATCGGCGAGCGCTTTCTGCTGCTGCGGCGTCAACGCCGGGAAGGCGTTGCGCAACGTGCTGGGCTCGACGCGGACGAGCTTGATATCGGGGTAGAAGCAGCGGACCTCGCCTCGGGCACGAATCACTTCGCGTGCCGGACCTTCGAGGCTTACGAGCTTGTCGTATTCCTCGCCACCATCGTAGAGGTGAACCAGACGCGACGCCTGGACGCTCGGCCCATGCTGATAGGCGATGATGCCGGTGTAGTTGAGCTGACGCGCGGCAGTCGCGGCGCGTGTGAGCCACGCGACAGCATCCTCGGCTCGCGCAGCGGAAACGGCGACGAGCATCGCGAACCCGACGGCGACGACGCGCACGACGCTCCCGTAACCGCGGCTCCCCGACATTCCCCCGCCCATTCGTTATCGCGCGCGTCCGGTCACGGGCGCTCCGGAGAGTCCGCCGACACCGAGCGCAGGTACGGCCCCAGTCCCTGGATCTGCGTGGTCGGCGAATACTCCTGATGCGCAAGTACGTAATCCTGCGAGACGGCCTGCGGGCCGCCCTGGGCGCTGCGAACCGCCGCCGCTTCGCGGGCGCGCGCAAGCGCGGTGGGCTGGGGGTCGAGCGTGCTCACCGCAACCCATCCGACGACCATCACGGCCGCGACCGTCGCGGCGACCGCCCAGGCGAACGGGAGCGAGCTGCTCTGGCGCGCAACCGGCGCGAGGATCGTCGGCTCGGCAGCCAGCCGCGAGGCGAACCGGGCGGCGAACCCGGGCATCGGATCGATGGTTCTGCGCAGCGCGTCACCGATCACGTGGTAGCACACCCAGGTCTCGATGCCTTCAGGGCGCTTGAGCTCCTGCCACGCCGCTTCCGCTGCGGCGTCGCCGAGGTCGCCATCCATCAAACGTGATATTTGCTCGCCCATCACCATCTCCGATCCTTATCCGTCCCCAGCAGCGGACGCAGCTCCGCTGCGATCGCATCGCGCGCCCGAAAGATCCGGGAGCGCACCGTCCCGACCGGACAATTCATCACACTCGCAATTTCTTCGTAGCTCAAGCCTTCGATTTCCCGCAGCGTTATCGCAGTCCGCAAATCCTT
>DASSGI010000093.1:0-4022 GCA_035857655.1 Casimicrobiaceae bacterium
GGCATGACACACGGTGCACGTTTCGTTGACGCTGTCGGCCTTGAGCAGCGGCCGCGTGACCGAGCCATGCGGGTTGTGGCAGTCGGCGCAGCTCATCTTGCCCTCGGGCAGCGGCATGTGCGAGCGGCGCTGAAACTCCGCGCGCTGCTGCTGGTGGCAGAGCGCGCAGGTGTCGGAGACGAGCGCCGTCCGCATCAGACCGTTCTTCGACAGCCGTGCCATCGGACTGTGGCAGTCGCTGCAGGCGATATGGTTGAGCGCGTGCGGCGAACCCGCCCAGTAGCTGCGCTGGCCGCCCTCGTGGCAGCCAAGGCACTGCGCGTTCTGGACCTCGATCGGCGTGCCCCACTCGCGCGTGAAGCCGATGATGGCCCCCTTGTCGAGCGCATTCGCGACGTGCTTCGAGCCGGGACCGTGGCACGCCTCACACCCCTGCCGCTCGCGGTCGGTCTTCGGGTTGAGGCGGAAGATCTTCGCGTGCCGCGTGTGCGAGAAATGCTGGTTGTCGTCGGCGTGGCAAACGATGCACTTGCCGTCGCCGACGTAAGTGGCGTCCTGCGCGAGCGAAGGTCCCGGCAGCAGCCCGGCAACCGTCAGCACTGTACCGATCGCCGCGGCACGCAGGCTCGCGACAAGGGTGTGGCATTCCCCGACCTCTTGCGTTCGTCGCCGCTCGTCGAACGCCCCGCTCGGGGCTCGCATGGCCTTCATCGGTTGTCCATCACGCGTTGATGGGTGTCATCGCGACGGAAACAGTGGCGCAACAGTTGCGGGCGGATCCGGCGCAGCCGTCCACCGCTGCGCGCGTGGCGCCCATCATAAACATCGGCGCGATCGACGATATTCCGCCCGAGACCTACGCGTTGAGCTTGTCGAGAAGCGCGACGAGCCGCACCGGATCGTCGATGCGTCGCATCCGGTCGGCAAACGACCTCGCCTCGGCCACCTCGGTCGTGAGCACGCGCTGCTTCACCGACAGCAGGTGCGCGGGGTGCATCGAAAAGTTGCGCAGACCGAGGCCCAGCAGCAGCCGCGTGAGCTGCTGGTCGCCGGCCATTTCGCCGCAAACGGCGATCGGAACCTTCGCCTTGTTCGAGCTCGCGATCGCCATCGCGACGAGCTTGAGCACCGCGGGGTGGAGCGGGTCGTACAGATGCGAGACTGCGTCGTCGGCGCGATCGACGGCGAGCGTGTACTGGATCAGGTCGTTGGTGCCGATCGACAGGAAGTCGAGCTTCTTGAGGAATGACGAGATCGCGAGCACCGCGGCCGGGATCTCGATCATGCCGCCGACCTCGACTCCCGAATCGAACGGGATGCCCTGCTCGCGCAGCGCCTCTTTCGCCTGCGCGAGCAGCGCGAGCGTCTGATCGATCTCGCTCACCGATGCGAGCATCGGCACGAGGATCTTCACCTTTCCGTAGTGCGACGCGCGCAGGATCGCGCGGAGCTGCGTTAGGAACAGCCGCGGCTCGGCGAGGCAGAAGCGGACCGCGCGCAACCCGAGCGCCGGATTCGGGGCAACGCGAACGAGCCCGTCGAGCCCTTCCTTCGTCTTGTCGGCGCCCAAGTCGAACGTGCGGATCGTCACCGGCTTGTCTTCCATGCCGGCGGCGACGGTCCGATACGCCTCGAACTGCTCGTCCTCCGACGGGAGGCCCTCGCGGTTCAGGAACAGAAATTCGGAGCGAAAGAGCCCGATACCCGCGGCACCGTTGTCGAGCGCCTGCGAGAGATCGCCCGGAAGCTCGATGTTCGCTTCGAGCTCGACCGTCTCGCCGTCGAGCGTCGTCGCCGGCTTGGTCTTGAGCCGCCGCAGCTTGGCGCGCCCGAGCTCGAGCTCGCCCTGCTTCAGCCGATATTCGGCGAGTACCGACTTGTCGGGGTTAACGATGACGACGTGATTCGTGCCGTCGAGGATCAGGAGCTCGTTCTCGCGAATCAGCTGTCGCCCGTTGTGCGTTGCGGCCACCGCCGGGACAGCGAGGCTCCGCGCAACGATCGCCGTGTGCGACGTGACGCCGCCGAGGTCGGTGATGAACCCCGCGTAGCGGTGCGTCTTGAACTGGATGACGTCGGCCGGGGACAGATCGTGCGCGACGAGGATCGTGTGCTGCTCGGCGCCCGGCTGGACGAGCGCGCCGGGTTTGCCGAGGAGTCGCTTCAGCACGCGCTCGACGACCTGCACGACGTCGTGCTTGCGCTCGCGCAGGTACGAATCCTCGATTTCCTCGAACTCGCCTACCAGCACGTTCATCTGCTGGGTGAGCGCCCACTCGGCGTTGCAGTGCTGCTCGACGATGACGCGCTTCGACTCCTCGGCGAGCGTCGGGTCCGAGAGGATCATCGCGTGGACGTCGAGGATCGCGCCGAATTCGGCCGGCGCATCGCCGGCCGTCATCGAGCCGTGGAGTCCCTCGAGCTCGGCGCGCACTTCGGCGAGCGCGTTCCCGAGCCGCGCGATCTCGGTGTCGACGCGTCCCGCGGGAATCGTGTAATGCGCGACCTCGAGTGTCGCATGCGAAACGAGCTGCGCCCTCCCAATGGCGATCCCGCCCGAGACGCCGATCCCGTGTAGCGCGAAGCTCGGCACGCCGCTATTGACCCTCGCCGAAGTAGTCGTTGACCAGCGCGACGATCGCCGCCAGCGCCTCTTCCTCGTCGGGGCCGCTCGTCTCGAACGTCACCTTCGCACCCTTGCCCGCGGCCAGCATCATTACGCCCATGATGCTCTTCGCGTTCACCTTGCGGTTGTTGCGCGACATCGTGACGTCGCTCTGATACTTGGCGGCGAGCTGCGTGAGCTTGGCGGAGGCTCGTGCGTGCAACCCCAGCTTGTTGACGATCTCAACTTCGCGCTGCGGCATAGGAAGGATCCGACTCCATGTGCAGCACGCCCTCGCAGCCGCCGGAGATCGCTTTCTTCACCATCGTCTCCATTCCCCGCGCGCGATAGGTGATCGCCCGCACCAGCATGGGCAGGTTGACGCCGGCGATGCCCTCGACGCGCCCCGGCTTCAGCAACTTGGCGACCAGATTGCACGGCGACGCGCCGTAGATGTCGGAGAAGACGAGCACGCCCGCGCCGGTGTCCAGCCGCGCGATGAGGTCGCGCGCGGCCGGCAGCAGCATCAGCGGATCGTCGGTCGCGACCACCGAAAGCACTTCGAACTGCGGGGGACGGCTGCCGAGCACGTGCGTGACCGCGTGGGCGAGACCGTTGCCCAGGCTGTCGTGCGCAATGATCAGGATGCCGATCATCGAGGGTCCCGTCGCGGCCGCGCTCCGAGGGTCGGAGGCAGGACCCGCTCGGTCAGAAGGGCCGCCCACGGCATATGCCTCCGGGCTTCACGAGAACCGGGCGCCCTCCGGCATATGTCGTGTGCAGCCCTGTCATGGTAGCACGCCGGGCTTGCGGCCCTCGGGCGAAGCGCCTCAGGACGAGGCCCTCTCGAGAGCGGCCGCGAACATCGCCCCGACGTCGAATCCCGATTGCTCGGTGATCTCGACGAAGCACGTCGGGCTCGTCACGTTGACCTCGGTCAGGTAGTCGCCGATCACGTCGAGCCCGACGACGAGAAGGCCTTCGGCCCACAGCCGCGGACCCAGCGCCTCCGCGATCTCGCGGTCGCGAACGGTGAGCGGCCGGGCGACACCCCGACCGCCAGCCGCCAGGTTGCCGCGCGTCTCGCCCGGCTTGGGGATCCGTGCGAGCGCGTAGGGCACTGGCTCGCCGGCAATGATCAGCACGCGCTTGTCGCCGTCGGTGATCTGGGGGATGAAGCGCTGCGCCATCATCGTTCGCCGGCCCTCGCGTCCGACCGTCTCGACGATGACGTTGCGGTTCGGATCGTCGGCGCGGACGCGAAAAACGGACGTGCCGCCCATGCCGTCGAGCGGCTTCAGGACCGTATCGCGATGGGCATCGATGAAAGCGCCGACACGCTCGGTGTCGCGCGTGACGAGCGTCGGCGCGATGAATTGCGGAAAGCGCGCGATCGCCATCTTCTCGTTGTGATCGC
>DASSGI010000094.1:0-2895 GCA_035857655.1 Casimicrobiaceae bacterium
GTCGGTCGGCGAGCGGCTGATCACGCGCAGGATCTCGCTCGTCGCCGTTTGCTGCTCCAGCGCCTCGATGAGCTCACGGTTGCGCGCCTCGAGCTCCCGGAACAGCCGGACGTTTTCGATTGCGATCACCGCCTGATCGGCGAACGTCTGCAGCAGCGCGACCTGCCGGGCCGGAAACGGGCCCGTGTCCGAGCGGCCGATCGCAATCCCGCCGATCGGGTTGCCTTCGCGCAGCAGCGGGACCGCGAGCACGCTGCGAAAGCTGCTCGTCGCGGCGAGCGTGGCGATCGCGGGATCGTAGTCGGGGTCGGCGAGAACGTCGGGGATGGTGACGATGCTGCGGGACATCACGGCGCGGCAGATGCCGGACTCGCGGCCTGGCGGCCGCGGATACGAGCGGCGCATCTGGTCTGCGTATTCGGCGTTTACGTTGCGGATTGCCGCGAGGTGGATGAGCGAACCGTCGTAGGTGAAGATATTCGCCGACGTTGCGTTGCAGAGCTTCATCGCGGCGTCAACAATGATCTCGAACGCCGGCTGCACGTCCGTCGGCGACTGGCTGATCACGCGCAGGATCTCGCTCGTCGCCGTCTGCTGCTCGAGCGCCTCCGTGACGTCGCGATTACGGACCTGCAGCTCGTTGAAGAGGCGCACGTTCTGAATGGCGATGACCGCCTGGTCGGCGAACGTCTTGAGGAGTTCGATCTGTGAATCCGCGAAGGTTCCCGGATCGCGCCGCGCGACGAAGATGGCCCCGATGATCTCCCCCTCGCACAGCATGGGTACGCCGAGGGCGCTTCGCCAGCCTCCCACCACAGCCGCGTCCTTCGCCGCGTACCGCGCGTCGCCCAGTACGTCAGGGAGGTGCACCACGGCGCGGCTGCGAATCGTCCGCGCAGTGACAGTCTCGGCATCCAAGCGCATCGGAAAGTGCGCACGGGAGCTCTCCAGGCCCTCGGGCTTGACTCCATGGATCGCGGCGAGCCGGATCCATTCGCCGTCGACCCGCGAAATCATGCTCACCTCCGCGTCGCACAGTCGCTCCGCCCGCTCACCGATGGTGTCGAACACGGGTTGCACGTCAGTCGGCGAGCGACTGATCACGCGCAGGATCTCGCTCGTCGCCGTCTGCTGCTCGAGCGCCTCCTTCGTCGCCTTGAACAAGCGGACATTGTCGATCGCGATCGCAACCTGCTGCGCGAATGTCTCGACGAGCGCGACCTGATCGGGCGAGAACAGCCCGGGTTCGCGGCGCCACAGGAAGATGCCGCCGTAGGCGTTTTCCTCGCGCATCAGCGGCACGGCGAGAACCGCGCGAAACCCGGTGCGCGATGCGTTCTCGCGTGCGTCGGGGAACTCGGAATCCAGCAGCGGAACGATGTCGGCGACGTGCAGAGTCTTTCGCTCGAGCGCTGCGCGCCCGGTAATCGACGTGCGCTCGAGCGGGACCGGCGTTACCGCGATCGGATCGCCGCGCTCCGCCGAGTATTCGGCGTACGGCACCAGCACGTCGCCTTCGATGAGCAGCACGCGCGCGAAACGTGCCTTGCACAGGATTGCCGCGCGCTCGGCGACGGTGCTCAACACCGGGGCGATCTCGGTCGGTGACGCCGAAATGACGCGCAGGACTTCGCTGATCGCCGCCTGGTGCTCGAGCGCTCGCTCGAGACGGGCTTTCAGCGAGGAGGCCGACGCGTGCTCCGATTCGCGTTGCCGTGACTTGGCGCCGCCAGGCGTCGCCTTGAGGACCTTCCCTTTCGCGGCCTTTGCACCTCGAGGCACGGGCCTTCCCTCTTGCGATCCCGCGTTGCCCCCTGCAACGCGAGAACAACAGGCTAGGCGAAGATTCCGCTGCGGGCAAGGGGATTCGGCTGCTTTCCCGAGTCTCGCGGCGCGGCTCGCTGCCGCTGCGTTCAATCGGCCTTGTTGGTTGCGATGTCGGCGAGCGTGGGCTCCAGCACGCGCAGGATATCGGCAGGACGCATCCCGACCAGATAGCCTCGCCTGCCGCCGTTGATGTAAGCGTAGGAAAGCTCGGCGATGCTCCGTTCCATGTAGACCGGCATCGCGCGACGCGTTCCGAACGGGCTCGTCCCTCCGATTTGGTAGCCCGAATGGCGGTCGGCGACTGCAGGTGCGCACGCAGCGACCGACTTCGCGCCGATCAAGCGCGCGAGATTCTTCGTCGACACTTCACGGTCGCCGTGCATCAGCACGACGAGCGGAACGCCGTGGTCGTCTTCCATGATCAGTGTCTTGACCACCGCGTGCTCGGGAACGCCGAGCTCGCGCGCCGACACCTCGGTGCCGCCTCGCTCCACGTACGCGTACGGATGGTGCGTGAACTCGACGCCGTGCTCGCGCAGCACGCGAACCGCAGCGGTGACCGGATAGCGTTCCTTGGCCATCGAATGTTGCGCCGCCCTGGACCCGTCAACCCCGCGGATGATGCCGCGCGTGCAACTGCTTCAGCCGCTCGCGCGCGACATGCGTGTAGATCGTCGTCGTCGTGATGTCGGCATGGCCCAGCAGCAGTTGGACCACGCGCAGGTCGGCGCCGTGATTGAGGAGGTGCGTGGCGAACGCGTGGCGCAGCACGTGCGGCGACAGACGCGCTGCGGGAATGCCAGCCTTAGCGCCGATCCGCTTTACGAGCGCCCAGAACGCCTGTCGCGTCAGCGGAGCGCGGCGCGTGGTGACGAAGAGCGCCGAGCTCTTGCCGTTGCCGACGAGCGCAGGCCTCGCGGAGGCAAGATAGCGCTTCAACCAGCGGATCGCTTCCTCGCCCAGCGGCACCAGTCTCTCCTTGCTTCCCTTGCCGATCACGCGCACGACACCCATGTCGAGCGAGACCTGGGCGAGCGTCAAACCGACCAGCTCGGAGACGCGAAGGCC
>DASSGI010000095.1:0-6374 GCA_035857655.1 Casimicrobiaceae bacterium
GCTCGCGGCGCTTCAGCTGGTCGACGTCGGCGTACGTGACGAGGAAGCCGCGAACGTCGCCATCGGTGCCGCGATCCGGGTAGTAGTCGACCCGGATCCACACCGACGGGCGCCCGGGGACGGTCAGCTGCCGCTCGAATCCGGTTCGCTCGCCGGCGAGCGCCGCCTCGACGTACGCTTCGTAGAGCGGATAGGCGGCGCGTCCGGTGACTTCCTCGATCTCGTGGCCGATCAGCTTCGAGGGCGGCAGGCCCGTCCATTCGACGAACGCCTTGTTGACGAACCGATACCGCCTGCTGCCGTCGACGTATGCAACCGGCAACCCGAGTGCGTTGAGCTTGCGCTGCGAAAGCGACGCGAGACTTTCCGGGCCGGGGCCCTCGGACACCTTGCGGGTCCGGGTCGGCATTCCGAACCGAGACAGTTGTTGCGTCAAAGCCATGCGTCGCTCGCTCTCACCGAGTCATTTGAGGCAACCGCGGCCATTCATGGGCAGACGCTCCCTTCCCGAGCCCCTCGCGCCCTTCCTGGCCGGGCTCCCATTCAGGGGGTGCGAAGCAAGGATCAAGCCCGCCCTCCTGCATCGCGCTGCAAAGGAGGCTCGGAGCGCAGCGCTTGCCGCAGCGCACAACACAAGATCTAGTGTCGCTGGGGCGGGAATGCGCTGCGGATGGCGCTCCGTCGAAGCGCCACTCCGAGTCCGAGACGAGCGCTGGATCGGGGATAAAGACCCCCTGCGGGGCAGCACAATGTCATAAATCGTCGGTACCCGGGCCGAGCCTCGACTCCATCGGCTAAACTCCGCGTCCGACCGTGCAGATCGTCGACGACATCGCAGGAATCCGCCGAATCCTCACGCGCTCGCGTGTCGTCGCCGTCGTGGGCCTCTCGGAGCATTGGTACCGGCCGAGCTACTTCGCCGCGAAATACCTGCTCGACCACGGCTACCGGATAATCCCGGTCAATCCGAATCACGCCGAGATCCTCGGCGAGAAGTGCTATCCGGATCTCGCGTTCATTCCCGGGCCGGTCGACATCGTCGATTGCTTCCGGCGCGCCGACGACATTCCGCCGATCGCACGCGAGGCCGTGGCCAAGGGAGCGAAGGTGTTGTGGATGCAAATCGGAATCCGCAGCGACGAAGGCGCCCGGATTGCGCTCGCCGGCGGGCTCGACGTCGTGATGAATCGCTGCGTGAAAATCGAGCACGCGCGCGTGATGGGCGGCCTCCACTGGGCAGGCGTCAATACCGGCGTGATCTCCGCCCGGCGCCCCGCGTGAGCGCCGGAATGTCGAATCTGGCGGCCGCCGATGCCTGATCGCAAGTTCGGGTTCGACACGCTTTGCCTGCACGCCGGTCACGTGCCGGATTCGGAGACCGGCGCGCGCGCGTTGCCGATCTACCAGACGACGTCGTTCGTGTTCGACAGCGCCGACCACGCGGCGAGTCTCTTCAACCTGCAGACGTTCGGCAACGTCTATTCGCGGATTTCGAACCCGACCGTCGCTGCGCTCGAGGAGCGCGTCGCCGCGCTCGAGGGCGGGCGCGCGGCGCTCGCTGCGGCAACCGGAATGGCGGCGCAGATGGTCGCGCTGCTCACGCTTTGTCGCAACGGCGATCACGTCGTCGCCGCCCGCACGCTCTATGGCGGCACTTATTCGCAGCTCGCGACGACGTTCGCGCAGTTCGGCATCGACGCGACGTTCGTCGACGCCGACGACCCGGCGGCGTTTCGCCGAGCGCTCCGGCCGAACACGAAGGCCGTTTATGCGGAGACGATCGGCAATCCGCAGCTGAACGTCTGCGACATCGCTGCGCTTGCCGAGGTCGCGCACGGCGTGGGGATCCCCCTCGTCATCGACAACACGCTCGCGTCGCCGTATCTGTGCCGCCCGTTCGAGCACGGCGCCGACATCATCGTCCACTCGGTGACGAAATACCTGGGCGGCCACGGAACGACGATGGGCGGCATCCTCGTCGAGTCGGGAAAGTTTCCGTGGGACAACGGCAACTTTCCGCAGATGACGGAAGCCTCGCGCGGCTACCACGGCGTGCGCTTCTACGAGACGTTCGGCGATTTCGGCTTCACGATGAAAGCGCGGATGGAGACGATGCGCACGCTCGGGCCTACGCTCGCGCCGCTCTCCGCGTTCCTGCTGCTGCAGGGGATCGAGACGCTGCACCTGCGGATGCCCCGCCACTGCGAATCCGCGCTCGGCGTGGCGCGACACCTTGCCGCCCACCGCGCGGTCGAATGGGTCAACTACCCGTTGCTCGAGGGCAACCGCTACGAGAAGCTCGCGCAGCGCTACCTGCCGCACGGCGCGGGCGGAATCCTGACCTTCGGCGTGAAGGGCGGTGCCGCAGCCGGCGTGCGCTTCATCGAATCGGTGCAGTTCCTCTCGCATCTCGCGAACGTCGGCGACGCGAAGTCGCTCGTCATTCATCCGGCGTCGACGACGCATCGGCAACTGTCGGAGGACGAGCAGCGCGCGGCGGGCGTCACGCCCGAGATGATCCGTCTCTCGATCGGACTCGAAACGCTGGACGATATACTCTGGGACGTCGATCAGGCGTTGGAGAAGTCGCGGCGATGATGCGTTACGCCGAAGTGCCGTGGCCGTGGGCGGGCCTCACGATCGCGCTCGTGCTGCTCGCGCAGGAAGCGCTGCTCAAGCTCTTCGGCGATTCGCCGTCGCTCGCGCTCACGTCGTGGCGCATCTTCGTGATGACGATCGGCGTCACGTCGTTCGCGCTGATCGTCCTGCCGCCGCGACGGCCCGCTTATTTCCTCGGCGCAGCGGTCTGCGCTGCGCTGATGGGCTGGGCGCTGTGGCTGCAGTACGGACTCAACATCGATCCCTGTCCGTTGTGTTCGTTGCAGCGGTTGGCCGTCATCGCGATGGGCGTCGTGTTCCTCGCCGCTGCCATTCACAACCCGAAACCCCTCGGCGCCGGCATCTACGCGGGACTGGCGACGATCATCGGCATCTTCGGCGCCGTGACGGCTATGCGCCACGTCTGGATCCAGTCGCTGCCGAAGGACGAGGTTCCCGCCTGCGGGATGGGACTCAACTACATGCTGGAGACGATGCCGCTCGCCGACGTTCTCGCGAAAGTGTTCAAGGGCAGCGGGGAATGCGCGGAACAGGGCTGGCTTCTCCTCGGGCTGGCGATACCGGCGTGGACGCTCGTGTTCTTCATCGCGATGACGGTGGCCGCGATCGTGCTGATTCGGCGCGACTGACGCGAAACGTTCACGTCTGTTCATTCAGGGCGAGGGTGTTCGCTGCGCGCTCCGCGTGGCCGCGATTCTCGTTTCGCCTACGGGTACCCGACGCGGCTGACAGGTGGACAAACATGTCCGCCGGGTCGCCGCGTCACCCGTGACGGCGAACCGCGGCACAGTCGCGCGCAGCGCACACCCTCGCCCTTCCGTGAATCCCGGAACGTGCAGCGAATGTGGTCGCCCTTTCTGCGGAACGCAACTACTTCGGCGCCATCCGGATCGCGCCGTCGAGGCGAATCACCTCGCCGTTGAGCATCGGGTTGCCGATGATCTCGCGCACGAGCGACGCGAACTCCGCGGGCCGCCCGAGGCGTGGCGGAAAAGGCACCGCCTTCCCGAGCGCTTCGGCGACTTCCGGCGGGACCTGGCCCACCATCGGCGTCTCGAAGACGCCCGGCGCGATCGTCACGACGCGGATTCCATGGCGCGCGAGCTCGCGCGCGATCGGCAGCGTCATTCCGACGAGGCCTGCCTTCGACGCGCTGTAAGCGGCCTGCCCGATCTGTCCGTCGAACGCAGCAATCGACGAGCAGAACACGACGACGCCGCGCTCGCCCTCTGCGTTTGGCGTGCCTTTCGCCATTGCGTCGGCGGCGATCCGCGTCACGTTGAACGATCCGACGAGGTTGACATTGATCGCGCGAGCGAACGTCGCCAGCGCATGCGGACCTTCCTTGCCGACGACCTTCTCGCCGACGACGATGCCCGCGCAGTTGACGATTCCTTGCAGCGCCGCGAAGCTCGCGACCGCTGCGCCGACAACGGCTTTCGCGCTCGCCTCGTCGGCAACGTCGGTGCGGACGAATCGCGCGCTGGCCCCAAGCTCGGCCGCGAGCTCATTCCCTTGGCGCTCGCTCAGGTCGGCAATGACGACGTTGCCCTTGCCGGCGACGACCATGCGGGCGGTCGCCGCCCCCAATCCCGACGCGCCGCCCGTCACGATGAAAGTGTTGCCTTCGAGTTGCATTTCGCTGTTCCTTCCGGGAGATTGACCGGCTCGCCGCCTATCTCGGCTGCGCCTTGAATACCGTCATCGCCGACGTCACGAGCCCCGCGAGGTCGGCGAGATTCGCCGGCACGATCACCGTGTTGTTCGTCTTCGCGATGTTCGAGAACGCTGCGACGTACTGCTCGGCGACCTTCAGGTTCACTGCCTGGATACCGCCCGGCGATTCGATCGCTTCGGCAACCTGGCGGATCGCCTTCGCATTCGCCTCGGCGATCGCGAGGATCGCCGCCGCCTGCCCCTGCGCAAGATTGATCTCGGATTGCTTCTCGCCCTCGGACTTCGCGATAGCCGCCGCTCGCGCGCCGTTCGCGAGGTTGATCTGTTCCTGCTGCTTGCCCTCGGAGGTCGCGATCACGGCGCGCTTCTCGCGCTCGGCGGTGATCTGCGCCTGCATCGCGTGCAGGATCTCCTTCGGCGGCGTCAGGTCCTTGATCTCGTAGCGCAGCACCTTGACGCCCCAGTTCGCCGCCGCCTGGTCGAGCGCCGCGACGACGAAGCCGTTGATGTGCTCGCGCTCCTCGAACGTGCGGTCGAGCTCCATCCGGCCGATCACGCTGCGCAGCGTCGTCTGCGCGAGCTGCGTGATCGCGACCTGGAAGTTGCTCGAGCCGTAGGACGCGAGCTTGGGATCGGTGACCTGGTAGTAGAGGATGCCGTCGACCTGCAGTTGGGTGTTGTCCTTCGTGATGCAGATCTGGCTCGGAACGTCGAACGGAATCTCGCGCAGGTCGTGCCGATAAGCAACGCGATCGACGAAGGGGATGACGAAGTTGAGACCCGGCTGGAGCACCGCGTAGAAGCGCCCGAGGCGTTCGATGACGAGCGCGTGCTGCTGCGGCACGACGCGGATCGCACGCGAGATCACGATGATCGCGACGACGAAGAAAGCGATCGTGAACAACGACGAGCCTACCCACATGGCGAACGCCTCCATCGGATTGGTCAGCTTGTTTTCGGCTGGCGATCGGAGAGAATCAGCACGGACCCGCGGACTCCGACGATGTAGAGCGTCTCTTCGCGACGCACCTCCGGAGTGGCGACCTCGGCATCCCATGTCGATCCGCGATAGGCGACGCGTGCCCGACCGTCCGCGCCCCAGGTTGCGACCTTCACCGGCTGCCCGATATCGAGCGAGGGCTGAGGCTGCGGGGTCGCCCGTCCGATTCGCAGGCGATGCGCGACGACCGTCAGCGCGACGCCCAGCACGCCGGCGACGATGAACTGGACCTCGGTGCCCGCTCCGAGCCACGCGGTCACGCCGCCCAGCGCGACGGCAATGCCGACCGCGAGCAGGTAGAAAGTTCCGGTGAGGAGCTCGGCGCCGATCAACAGAATCGCCGCAAGCCACCAGATCCAATGGACGCTCATCGTTGTTCTTTTGCTCTGTCAGCCCCAGATTGCCGCAAGGATAAGCCAGTTTGGCATTCTGTTTGCTGTGCGGAATAAGGTATAATATTCCTTTTTTAATCAAATGCTTTGGCGCTGGGACCCACCGAGCCCCGCCAAAATCGGGCGGGGAGCTCAGCGAGCCCGAAGTCTCACGGGATACCGATGCCGATCTACGAGTACCGTTGCAGCGCATGCGGAAAGGAGCTGGAAGCTTTGCAGAAGCTCTCCGAAGCGCCACTCAAGACCTGCCCCGCATGTCACGCCGACACGCTCGTGAAGCGCGTTTCCGCCGCCGGCTTCCAGTTGAAAGGCAGCGGCTGGTATGTGACCGATTTCCGGGGCAGCGGCAAGCCCGCGGCTTCGAAGAAGGACGGCGCGGACGGAGGCGCCGAATCGAAGGGCGACGGAAAGACCGAGACGTCGAGCGAAGCGAAGTCCGAAGCGAAGTCCGAGACGAAATCCGAAACGAAGACCGACGGCGCGAGCACGACGTCGTCGTCGGGAAGCGGATCGTCCGCAGCATCGAGCTGAAACGCCGGCCCGGTCCGCACGACGATGAAGCGCTACATCATGGCCGGGCTGCTCGTCTGGGTGCCGCTCGGCATCACGATCTACGTGATCCTGTGGCTCGTGGGCACGCTCGACCAGACGCTTCTGCTCCTGCCCGAGCATCTGCGGCCCGAAGC
>DASSGI010000096.1:0-7104 GCA_035857655.1 Casimicrobiaceae bacterium
AGCCATAACGGCCAGTCCTCGAGCGAGTGCGCGACCTCGAGCAGCGTTTCCTTGCGCAGTTCGCCGGGAGTGGAGAGCCGGCGCGCGATCTCAGGCACGCAAACGGGAAACAAGTCGGCCGAGAAAAGCACCTGCGCATCGAATCCCGGCCACTGGCCGTCGCCGAGAACGATTCCGCAGGTCCAGTCGGCGCCGATCGGGTTGATCGCGCCACCGGTCGCGATGCGGACTTCAATGTCCGGATGCGCCGACTGAAAATCCGCGAGCCGCGGAATCAGCCAGCGCATCGCGAATGACGGCCCCGCGCCCACAGTAAGCACCGGACCGGCGCTCATCGCGGCGACCTGCGCAGTGAGGTTCGCGATCGAGTCGAACGCGGCGGTAAGGCCGGGCAGCAGCGCCTTGCCCTGCGCGGTGAGCTCGAGACGATTCGCGTGGCGCTCGAACAGCGCAAATCCGATCCGCGCCTCGAGGAGCTTCACCATGCGGCTTATCGCGGCCTGCGTGACGTGCAGGTCCTGGCCGGCGGCGGCGAAGCTTCCGTGCCGCGCCGCAGCCTCGAACGCGCGCAGTCCGTTGAGCGAAGGCAGTCGCCGCATCCGACCTATAGCTTTTGTTGGGGCAGGCTCAGCTAAATCCGTTTGTGCGAAGGCTAGCGCGCGACTACGCTCGGCGTCAAACCAACTCGACGCTGCCCGCCATGCCCCCGCTACCCGTACTCGCGACGCTCGCCGCCGGAATCCTCGGCACTTCCTTCCTGTCCGGGATCTTCGGAATGGCCGGGGGGATGCTGTTGATGGGCCTGCTTCTCGCAGTGATGCCCATTGCAGCGGCGATGGCGCTCCACGGCATCACGCAGATGACGTCGAACGGCTGGCGTGCGATCGTGTGGCGGGCGCACGTGCGCTGGCGAATCGTTGCATGCTTTGCCGCCGGCTCGATCGCTGCGGCGGCCGCGTTCGCCGCGTTTGCCGCTCCGCCGACCAAAGGCGTAGCCCTACTGATCCTTGGCCTGACCCCGTTCATAGGGCTCGCGCTCCCGTCGCGGCTGCGGCTGAACGTCGCGCGGCCCGTTCACGGTGTCGTCTGCGGCGCGGTTTGCATGACGTTGCAGATGATCGCCGGCGTCTCCGGACCGATCCTCGATGTCTTCTTCGTGCAGTCGGGTCTCGATCGGCGCGGCATCGTCGCGACCAAGGCCGCGGTCCAGGCGCTGGGCCATGCGCTGAAGCTCGCTTATTTCGGCTCGTTGCTGATGGAAGGCGGCGACGGCCTGTCGCCGTGGCTCGCCGGAATGGCGATCCTCCTTGCGGTCCTGGGCACGCAGAGCTCGCGACGCGTGCTCGAGCGGATCAGCGACACGCAGTTCAGGACATGGAGCCGGCGCCTGATCTTCGCGCTTTCGCTCGCCTATCTCGGGCAGGGTGCATGGCTGACGGCAAGCCCGTCCCTATAATGGCGCTCGTCACGGTGCGCGGAGTTTTCTAGTGGCAGGAACGAATGAAGTCATCATCGAGGCCTGGAACACCGTCCTGTTCGACAAGTTCCGGCGCTTCAAGCATCTGTTGGTCGACGGCCTTGCCCGCCACACGCGCGAGGCGCTCGATCGCCGCAGGATCGCGGCGGGTTCGCGCGTCGTCGACATTGGCTGCGCGTTCGGCGACAGCACGCGGATGATCGCCGAGCGCATCGGACGCGCGGGCAAAGCGGTCGGGATCGATTGCGCGAGCAGGTTCATCGAAGAAGCGCAAGAGGAATCGCGCGAACGCGGAGTCGGCAACGTGTCGTACGTCGTCGCCGACGCGCAGTCCGACGACCTTCGCGGACCCTACGATCTCGCGTTCTCGCGCTTCGGAACGATGTTCTTCACTTCACCGGGCGCCGCGATGCGCAACATCCGAAAAGCGATCCGCCCGGGCGGCGAGCTCGCGATGATCGTATGGCGGCGGCGCGAGGAGAACCCGTGGGTCCACGAGGCCGAGCGATCCGTAAAGAACATATTGCCGGTGGTCTCGCATGAGGAAACGGACGAAGTGCATTGCGGACCCGGCCCGTTTTCGATGGCAGGCGCGGACATGGTCAGCACGATGCTCGCGAGCGCCGGATTCGATCGAATCGCGTTCGAGCGATTCGACGCCGATATCTGCATCGGCCGGGGCCTCGACGAGGCGATCGAATTCGCAATGGCGCTCGGGCCTGCGGGCGAGATCATGCGTCTTGCCGGCGACGTCGGGCAGCAGCGCAAACCGCAAGTGATTGCCGCACTCAGGGAGACGCTGTCGCGCTTCGATCGCGGCGACGGCATCTGGGGACCGTCGAGCGCGTGGTTCGTGACCGCGCGTAACGCGACGTAGCATTCGAGCGCGCCGCGCGCTTCGGCTTCGCTCTTTCGCATGCAGAAGCATCGCGTAGGAAAACGCCGACGCGGGAATGGGCGTTGCACCGATCCTCGTGAACGGGATGCGATACGATGATGAGGCTGTCGTACACATCATCTGAAGTCGGTTCCGCGACGACGGCGAAAGCCGAAAAGTCGAAGCTATAAGCCCTCGGGCGAATGCTTGGAACTCGACAAGGACGGACTCCTCCCCAGTCTGATGTGAACGACATGGCGGCCGCCCTCGCGCGGCCGCTTCCTTTTGTGGCGGATGAGATTGCATCCGTCCGCTGTTTGCCATCAGCCAAGCTTCGGATCTCGCTGGTGCTTGCGACTGACTCGGTGTCCGGCGAATTCAGGCGAGGCTCCGCGTCCGGCGAATTCAGGCGACAAGCGGTGTACCCCGGTCCAGAGCAGCGACCTACAATGGTTCCCGACGGGTCCTTGCGATGATCACCGCTCGACATTCTCTCGTGATGGGTCTCGCGGCGCTGTTCGGCCTCGCGCTGAACGCGTCCATCGCCCGGGCGGATATCTACACGTGGACCGACGCGAACGGTCGCGTCAACATCAGCAATCTGACCCCGCCCGAGGGAGCGCACGTGACCAGCGTCGTGCGCGAAACTCCGAAGCCCGTCGTACCGATGACACTTGCGGTCACCTCGGCACCACAGCAGGACGTGCAGGCGCTCAACGATCGCCTGAGGCAACTCGAGCTCGAAGTCGAGCTCGCGAAGCGCCAGCCCCCACCGCCGACCGTCATTTATGCGGCCGCCCCTGCGCAAGCTCCCGTTCAATACAACTACGCGCCTGAGCCCGCCCCCGCACCGAATTACGGCTATGGGTACGGGTACGCGAACGGCTGCGATCCGTCCTGGTTCGGTTGCGGATTCGGCTACGGCTATTCACCCTATTGGTACTACCCGGCGGGTATCGTCGTCATCAAGACGCCGCAGTTCCATCGCCACGACTTCGGTCACGGGAGATTCCCGACGGTCAACCCGCTGCCCGGTCGCGGTGGTTTCGGCCAAGGTCGCCCCTCCGCACCCGGACCGCGATCGCCGGGCGGCATGAGCGGCGGCATGCGGATGGCCGCGGGCGGCGCGCACCGCTGAAAAGACGACGGCGCGATTTCTCGCGCCGTCATGCTCACCTCTGAATTTCCTGCGATCGCGGCCGGCGAGACGGACGTCCCGCCGGCGGCGGCGCAGATTGCTTACTTCTGCTTTGAACTAGCGCCTAGCACTTGCGCCTAGCCGCGGTCCCAGTGTCCTTCGTGGAAGTACCAGTGATCGCCGCGGCGTTCCCATCTGTCCGCCGTCCAGCGCTCGCCATGGCGTTCCTTCATCCAGTCACCCGAATGCCACACATGCCTGTGACCGTCCCAACCCCAGTAGCCCTGACGCCACACATAGCCGGCGCGCGGCGCCGGGGCCACTTCGTACCGCGCTGCGGGCGGCGCAATGCCGACTTCGATATCCACCGACGCTGCCGACGAAATCTGCGGCGCAGCGGCCGCACCGGCTGCGAATAGCGAAGCAAGGGCAAGTTTGCGGAAAATCATAATTTCTCCTTACCGTGCGAGGCGCGTCGCCTCTGAAATGAACAAACGCGCAGAGCCTGCCTGCGTCACGCGTAGACCGCATCGCGACGAGCGGGGTTCGGGCCGCGGCGCATAATCAGGCCCCGCCCTACGCGCGCGTCGGATCGCTTCCGACGACGAATTTCTGAGGCGCCCAATCCCCCCGCTCGATCGGCTAGCGAACGAGGCGGCGTCGACGTCCGACCGCGAAACAGCCGATCGTGATGACCTGAAGGAGCGCCGCAACGACGAAGAAGGCGCTCGTTCCGCGCCCGAAGCGCACGTCGCCGCCGCCGGTGATCATCAGCAGTGCAGCGAACGCTGCGGGCGCGAATGCATACGTTGCCTGTGCGATTCCGACGACGAGCGCGATGACGCGCGGCAGATCGCCCTTCGTGAACTCGACCTGCGCGATCAACGGAGGAAGCGACGTCGCGTTGCCGATCCCCGAGCCGAACAGCAGGATGCCGATGAGTGTCCATCCGATGTGCTGTTCGCCGGCGACTGCGAGCACGAGAACGCCGGCGAGCTGCACCGCATACGCGGCGCACGCGGCGAGCCTGCGGTCGCATCCGGCCGCGAGCGTCCGCGCGACGACAATGCGGCCCATGATCGCCGCGGCCGTCGCGAGTCCCATCGCAGCGCCCGCGGCTTGCGCGCCGGTCACCGGAGCGAGGAGATTGAAGAGGTGCGCGACCAGGCCGATCTGGACGAAGAGTCCCGTCGCCATTCCCGCGGAGAGCGTGAGGAACTTGCGGTCTCGCCACAGCGTGCCGCCCGGGAGCGCGCGGGCTTTCGCAGAAGTCGCGTTCGCAGGCGGTGTGGCATCCGCATCGTCGTCGCAGCGCTGGCCGAGCTCCGCCGGCGTCTTCGCGAATACGAAACGGGAGAGCGCGGCGGCGACGACAATCGTCGTTGCTCCGACGGCGAGGCTCGCAGCGAAAAAGCCGGCGCTCGCGATCAACGCGACCCACAGCGGCGAAAAGATGACGCCGCCGATGCTCGCTCCGTTGTAGGCCTTCGCAAGCGCGACCGGGCGGGTGCGCTCGTACCACGGCGCGATCACCGCATTCACGGCGACGGCACCCATCGCGACCCAGCCGGCGCCGCTCGCCATTGCAGCCGCGAACAGCTGCCATGGCGCTTTAGCTGCCGCCCACCCGACGACTCCGATCGCCGTGATGCAGGCGCCTGCAACGATCGTCGCCGGCACGCCGAAGCGACGGTGCGCGCGAGGCAGGTTGACGACGACGAGCGCGCCGAAAAGGAAGTGAAGCGTCACCGCCGATGAGACCGTGACGAGCGGCCAGCCGGTGCGCTCGATGACGGCGTGCAGGAATACCGGCGGGCCGTAAAGGCCCACTCCCCAGCCGAAAATCGCCAGCACGAAAGCGGCCCGCACGACCCACGCGCCGAAGAAGGGACGTGCAGTCCGCGTTTCTGCAGGGAGCGAAGCTTGTCGCATGCGGCGCGGGAGATCGGCGCCCGAGGGTCGGCGTCTAGAGAGGCATCCTGCCACCGCATCCATTGCGAATGGTTCGTCCGGGATCGAAGCATCGCCCACGGAAAACCGCGGCACCGACGCGTCTTGCTCCTTCAGCACGCGGCGTCCCGAGCGGCGTAGTATCGGTCGACGCGAGAGACGAGCGCCCGTGAGAAGAACGAACGTGAGGACGCACCCTCGCGAAGACGGCGTAAACCCGTCCAATCCACGCGGGAGGAAAGCATGAAGATCTCGACGACCGTCAACGGCAAGGCGGTAACGATCGACGCCGACGACGCGCAGATGCCGCTGCTCTATGCGCTGCGCGACAACCTCGGACTGCACGGCCCGCGATTCGGCTGCGGACTCGGGCAGTGCGGCGCGTGCACCGTGCACCTCGACGGCAGTGCCGCGCGCTCGTGCACGATCCCTGTCGGCACCGTTGCCGGCAAGAAGATCGTCACGCTCGAAGGCCTCGGCACGCCGGCGAAGCCCCATCGACTGCAGAAGGCGTTCATCGACGAGCAGGCCGTCCAGTGCGGCTACTGCATCAACGGAATGATCATGCAGGCTGCCGCGTTGCTGCAGACGAATCGAAAGCCCTCGGAGCAGGAGATCAAGGCGGCGCTGGCCGGCAATCTCTGCCGCTGCGGCACGCATCTGCGCATCGTCCGCGCGATCAAGCGCGCAACCGAGACCGCCTGAGGGGGCCGCCATGACCACGAAAATTGCGGAACACCCGATCAACGTCGCGCGGCGCGACTTTTTGAAGACCGGCGGCGCGCTCGTCGTCACGTTCTCGATCGGCGGGGCAACGACAAACGCCATCGGTCAGCCGGCACCCACGAAGACCGTCGCCACCGACCAGGTTGATGGCTTCCTCGCGATCGATGCGAAGGGTCGCGTCACCGTGTACTCGGGCAAGGTCGATCTCGGTACGGGCATCCAGACTGCAATGGCGCAGATCGCCGCGGAAGAGCTCTCGGTGCCGCTCGCGAGCGTCACCGTCATCCAGGGCGACACCGCGCTCACGCCGGATCAGGGCGTCACGTTCGGCAGCCTCTCGATCCAGAACGGCGGAATGCAGATCCGCCAGGCGGCTGCCACCGCCCGCGCGGCACTTGCCGCCGAAGGGGCGAAGAAGCTCGGCGTCGACAAGGACACCGTGATCGTCAAGGACGGCGTCGTCACGTCGAAGGCGGGCGGCAAGGGTGTCGCCTACGCGGCGATCGTCGGCGGCAAGGATTTCCGCCTCGCTGTCGATGCGAAAGCGCCGCTCAAGGACCCGAAGGACTACACGATCGTCGGTCAGTCGATCGCGCGCATCGACATCCCCGACAAGGTGATGGGGCGCTTCACGTACATGCAGGACTTCAAGCGCAACGGGATGCTCCACGCTCGCGTAGTCCGGCCGCGCGCGATGAAGGCGTCGCTGCAATCATGGAACGATTTCGACTGCCGAAAGATCCCCGGATACGTCGGCGTCGTGAAGAAAGGGAATTTCCTCGCAGTGCTCGGTCGCACCGAGTGGGCGTCGATTGCCGCGAGCCGCGCAATCAATACGACGTGGTCCGAGTGGGCGGGACTCCCCGACCAGGCGAAGCTCTGGGAGTACGTGCGCGGTACGAAGCTCGTCAAGGACGAAGATTTCCAGAAGGTCGG
>DASSGI010000097.1:0-5628 GCA_035857655.1 Casimicrobiaceae bacterium
TTCGTGTAACAGGGAAGCGACGCGGTGATCTCGACGCGTTCGGTCGCGAGAAAGTCAGCGAGGTTCTCGAACCCGGGCTCGTTCAGCACGGTCAGGTTGCAGCGATCCATCACGTGGACGCCGAGGCGCCGCGCCTCGCGAACGAGATGCCGAAAGTGCGGATTGAGCTCCGGCGCGCCGCCGGTCACGTCGAGCGTCGGAATGCGCCGCGCCTCGAGCACGCGCAGCACCTCGTCGACGACGTCCCGTTGCATCATCTCGTTGCGATCGGGGCCGGCGTTGACGTGGCAGTGATGGCACGCCTGGTTGCAGCGATAGCCGACGTTGACCTGCAGCGTGTCGATCGCCCGCCGCGCGATCGCGGGGAAATCGGTGGGTGTCAGCAGCGGGAGCGTTGCGTGCATTCTTGGCGTGGGTGATTCGCGGAAATCGGCAACATGGCCGCGGAATTTGCAAAGCTCGGCAAGCGGCCCGCGCCAGTGTAGCGCATCACGCTTTCTCGGTTCGCGGCGAGCGCATCTTGCGAACGACGACGGGCGTGAGCGCGAGCAGCCCGAGCAGCACGAATGCGGCGATCGTCTCGGTCGAGAGCAGGCCCGACAGCGAGTCGATCCGGCCTAGCGTCTGCCCGAGATTCACGAACACGAAAGAGCCCGGAATGATTCCGATCAGCGTGCCGAGAACGAACGTGCGGACGCTGATCGTCGTGAACGCCGGCGCGAGGTTCACGAGAAAGAACGGGAAGAGCGGTACGAGGCGCAGGAACAGCAGGTAGAAAAGCGCGTTCTCGGTGAAACCGGCATTGATCTTTTCGCCGAGCGCGCCCATCCGGCGACGCGCGGCGTCCGCGAAGAGGTAACGGGCCGCGGTGAAGATAATCGTCGCGCCGATCGTCGCCGCGATCACGACAAGCGCGGTTCCGACCCAGCGGCCGAACAGGAACCCCGCCGTCAACGAGAGGACGAGGCCACCGGGCAGGCTGAACGCGGTTGCGACCACGTAGACGGCGAATCCGATCGCGAGCGCGGCAGCGTAGTGTGCGTTCGTGAACGCAAGCAGCGCGTCGCGGTTGGCCTTGACGGTGTCGAGCGTCAGGTAGCGCTCGCCGTGGAAGACGAAGAACGCGACGACGACGATCGCAAGCGCGGCGAGCAGCACGATCCTGCCGACCAGGTTGCGCGAGGAGCGCGGCGTGTCGTCGTGTGCGGTGTTCATGGGACGAGCGGCAGTCGCGTGCGAGAAAGCGTCGTCACTGGCGAGCGCCTCTCAGGCCGAATATCCGCTGGATCCACATCCTTGAGGCCGGCGTGAGCCCTTCCTTGAGCCGCTGGTCGGCGACGCGGCGGTTGATCTGCGCGAGCGTCGGATACGCGTGAATGATGCCGGTCAGCTCCTTCGCGTTCATCCCCTTGGCGATCGCGAGCACGTATTCGGCGATCAGCTCGCCGGCATGCGGGCCGACGATCGTCGCGCCGAGCACCTTGCCGCGAGGATCGGTGACGATCTTGGCGAAGCCCGCGGTTTCGCCTTCGGCGCGCGCACGGTCGATGTCGTCGAACGCGAACCGGTAGACGCGGTGCGCAGCGCCCTGATGCTTCGCATCGGCCTCGGCGAGTCCGACGCGCGCCAGCTCCGGATCGGTATACGTGCACCAGGGAACCACGGGCGAAGGCTTTGCCCAGCGCATCCGGAAGATCGCGTGGCGCAGCAGGATGCCCGCGTGATGCTCGGCGAGGTGCGTGAATTGCAGGCCGCCGGCGGCGTCGCCGATCACGTAGACGTCCGGGTTCGTCGTGCGCAGTCCGTCGTCGCCGAGAACGAATTTTCCGCTGTCGAGCTCGACGCCTGCCGCCTCGAGTCCGAGGCCTTCGATGTTCGGCATCCGGCCTGCGGCGAGCAGCAGGTGCGTGCCGAGGAGCTGCGTCGGCTTTCCATCCGCCGTCCGGAGCATCACGCGAATATCGCCCTTGTGTCCTTCGCAGCTCAGGATCGCGGCGCCGAGATGATGGCGAATCCCCTCCGCCGACAGCGCCGCGAACACGACGGCTGCGGCGTCGGCGTCCTCGCGCGGCAGGATTCGCGGAGCGACGTCGATCACCGTGACCTCGCTCCCGAGCCGTCGAAATGCTTGCGCCATCTCGCAGCCGACGGGACCGGCGCCGATGACGATCAGCGACGGGACGGGCTCGCGCAGGTCGAAGACCGTTTCGTTCGTGAGATACGGCGTGGATTCGATGCCCGGCAGGCGCGGGAGGGCGGGCCGCGATCCGGTGGCGATCACGAACGTCTTCGCCGTGAGCTTCTTTCCGTTCACCTCGAATGCGTCGCGCGCGACGAACTTCCCGGCACCGAAGAAGACCTCGACGCCGAGGCCGCGGAAGCGTTCGGGGCTGTCGTGCGGCTCGATCCCTCTGATGACCGCCGCGACGCGCTCCATCACGCGCGCGAGATCGGGTTGCGGCGCCGCAGGCGAGAGCGCCCAGCGATCGGCGTGGCGCATCTGGTGGGCGACGCGCGCGGACTTGATCAGCGTTTTCGACGGCACGCAGCCGTACCACAGGCAATCGCCGCCCAGCCGGTTCTTTTCGACGAGCGCGACCTTCGCGCCGAGCGCGGCGCCACCGGCTGCGACGACGAGTCCGCCCGAGCCGCCGCCAATGACCACGATGTCGAATTCGGGTTGCGCCATGGGATGAAAATGGGTGCGTGTTGGTCTTCCTTCTCGAAGCTAGACCCGCCGGCGTCGGCAATCGTTCGGCCGCGCGGATCCTGCGCCGGGCCCCGCAACTCCCGGATCCATTCTGAACCGTCGTGCGGGATCGGTGAAGCTTACAGCGGCGGGATCAATGGAAGTCGCGCGATCGGGTCTCGAGAGCACCCAGCAGCGGAGAGAGGTCGGCGAGCCTTCCGGCAAGCACGTGGACGACCTGACCGACGCGCTCCACCTTGCCGAAGACGGCCAGCAGCTTCGCCCCGAGGAGCTCACGGCGCTGGCGGTCGCTCAGATCGCGCCAGACGATCACGTTGGTCGCACCGGTTTCGTCTTCCAGCGTCACGAACACGACGCCGCTCGCGGTATCGGGCCGCTGCCGGCCGATGACGATGCCGGCGGTGCGGACGATGCGTCCCTGCGGCGCCGCGGCGATCTCGGACGCCGTCGCGAGACGCCGGCGCCGCAGCCGATCGCGCAAGAGCGCAAGCGGATGCCGGCGCAGCGTGAGGGCGAGCTTGCGGTAGTCGGCGACGATGTCCTGCCCTTCGGTGGGCGGCGGCAGCGGTGGCGTCGCTTCTGCAGTCGCTCCCTCGGCGGGCAGCGCAACAGCCGAATTGATCAACGAGGCCGCAAGCGTCGGGGCACACCATAGCGGCGGCAACCGCTCGACGCCGGCGACCTCCCATGCCGCGCCATGGCGATGACCGACAATCGCCGCGAGCGCATCGGCTTCGGCGAGGCACGTCAAATCGCGCTTGTCGAGGCGTGCGCGGTGGGCGAGGTCGGCAACGCTTGCGAACGGTTGCGCTTGCCGCGCCTCGACGAGGCGCTGTGCCCCCGCTTCGGAAAGCCCGGCGATGCAGCGGAGCCCGAGACGCAGCGCGGGAGAAGGAAATGGGTCCGCTTCCTCGAGCGTGCAATCCCATTCGCTCACCGTGGCGTCGACGGGCCGCACCTCGACGCCGTGACGACGTGCGTCGGAGACGAGCTGCGAGGGTCCGTAGAAGCCCATCGGCAGCGAGTTGAGGATCGCGCCGCAGAACGCCGCCGGCTCGTAGCGCTTTAGCCACGCCGATACATAGACGAGCAGCGCGAAGGATGCCGAGTGCGATTCGGGAAAGCCGTATTCGCCGAAACCCAGGATCTGCTGGTAGATCTGCCGCGCGAACGCTTCAGCGTAACCGCGCGCTGCCATTCCATCGATCAACCGCTGCTCGAATTTCTCGAGCCCGCCCTTGCGCCGCCACGCCGCCATCGAGCGGCGCAGATGATCGGCTTCGCCCGGCGTGAATCCCGCGGCGACGATCGCGAGCTGCATCACCTGTTCCTGGAAGATCGGCACGCCGAGCGTGCGCTCGAGCACGCTCTTCACCGCATCGCTCGGGTAGGTGATCGGTTCCGTTCCCTCCCGGCGGCGCAGGTACGGGTGGACCATCCCGCCCTGGATCGGCCCCGGCCGGACGATCGCGACCTCGATCACGATGTCGTAGAAGCACGCGGGCCGGAGGCGCGGCAGCATCGACTGCTGCGCGCGCGACTCGATCTGGAACACGCCGATCGTGTCCGCGCGCTGGCACATTGCGTAGACCTCCGGATCTTCAGCCGGAATGTCCTGCATCGTGAGCTCGCGGCCGCGGAACTGCGACACCATCGCGAGCGCGCGCCGGATCGCCGAGAGCATTCCGAGCGCGAGGCAATCGACTTTCAAGAGGCCCAGCGCGTCGAGGTCGTCCTTGTCCCATTGCAGCACGGTGCGCTCGGCCATCGCCGCGTTCTCGACGGGCACCATTCGCTCGATCAAGCCACGGGCGATGACGAAGCCGCCGACATGCTGCGACAGGTGCCGCGGAAAGCCCCAAAGCTCGTTCGCGAGCGCCGTCAAGCGGATGATCGCCGGATTGTCCGGCTCGAACCCGGCTTCGCGGATGCGCTCCGCCATCACGTTGCGGCCGTCCCACCACGCGAACACACTGGCGAGCCGGTCGACCTGCGCGAGATCGAGTCCCAGTGCCTTGCCGATATCGCGTACCGCGCTCTTCGGTCGATAGGTGATCAGCGTCGCCGCGATCGCCGCGCGGTCGCGGCCGTATTTCGCATACACGTACTGCATCACTTCTTCGCGCCGCTGGTGCTCGAAATCGACGTCGATGTCGGGCGGCTCGTTGCGCTCGCGACTGATGAAGCGTTCGAACAGCATGCTCATCCGCGAGGGGTCGACCTCGGTGATGCCGAGCGCGTAGCAGACCGCCGAGTTCGCCGCCGACCCGCGTCCCTGGCACAGGATTCCCTTCGAGCGTGCGAACGCGACGATGTCGTGGACGGTGAGGAAGTAGGGCTCGTATTTCAATTCCGCGATCAGCGCGAGCTCGTGCTCGATCAACTCGCGGACCTCCGCGTGGACGGTCTGGCCCCGATAGCGTCGCGTCAATCCTTCTTCGGTCAGCTTGCGCAGGTACGAGGCCGGCGTCTCGCCTGGCGGCACGATTTCCTCGGGGTATTCGTAGCGCAGCTCGTCGAGCGAGAACGTGCAGCGCTGAGCGATCGCGACGGTCTCCGCGAGGAGCGCCGCTGGATAGATCGCGGAAAGTCGTGCGCGCGAGCGCAGGTGTCGCTCGCCATTGGGATGCAGCGCGAAGCCGCATTCGGAAAGCGGCCTCTTGACGCGAATCGCGGTGAGCGTGTCCTGCAGCGGACGCCGCGCGCGCACATGCATGTGGACGTCGCCGGCAGCCATGCGCGGAAGCCCCGCTGCGCGAGCGAGCGCTTCGGATCGCGCGAGACGGACACGGTCGCCGGCGCCGGCGAAGAGCTCGACGGCGAGCCACGCGCGCGCGGGGAACGTGGCGGCGATCCAGCGCGCGGTGGAAAGTAGGGTCAGAGACGACTTTTCCCGCGATTCCTGCGCAATTTGATCA
>DASSGI010000098.1:0-3205 GCA_035857655.1 Casimicrobiaceae bacterium
GGCCATCAACGCGAGCTTCCCCGGCGCACCGACGCTCATCGTGCTGCTTGAATCGAGCGCGCCCACGGCCGTGGAAACGACGGCGTTCGCCGAGTACGTGCCAGGCGGGATGAACAGGATTCCCGAGCTCGTTGCGGTGCCCTTCGGGGTCGTCACCTGAATGTGCCCGGATCCCGTCCCGGCGGGGGTCGTGACGACCATGCTCGCGCTGGTCGCCGAGGCGATCGTCGCTGCAGCGACCCCTACGCGTGCAGAGTCGCTCGCAATCGCTGGGTTGAAGTTGCTGCCGGAGACAGACACCGTCGTGCCCGCGACGGCGACCGACGGAGTGAAGCTTGCGATTGTCGGTGGAGCGTAGTCGGATGCGACGATGAAAGGCGAGGTCGAGCTCGCCGTGCTGCCGCCCACCGTTACCGTAATCGGTCCCGTCGTCGTGCCGGACGGTACGGTGATGGTCAACCGGGTTCGCTCCGCACTGACGACGGGCGTTGCCGTGCCGTTGACACGCACGCTGTTGGCGGCTGCGGTCGGGGCGAACCCGCTTCCGACGATCGTGACCGTAGCGCCGATCGGACCCGATGCAGGCGAAAAGCTCGACACGCTGAGCTGCGTGCTGCTGCTCTGGATCACCACGATGTTGCCGACGACGTCGTACGCGTATTCGACGACGCTGCCAGCAGTCGTTTGCGCGCGAAGCGTTCCGGCGCAAGTGCAGCACGCGATCACCGAGAGCGCCAACACCAGGTTCGCACAATGCTCGCGGCTACGCATGTGATTCCCTCCCCCGGATCGCCAATTCGTACATGGCAGTGGTTCGCAACCGATCAGCGCGTCGTTTGCTTTCCGGTGGAGTCAAGTTAATTGCGACGCGATGCGACGCATACCTGTAGAAAACGACAGGTAGCATCGCGCCGACCGTTCGATCGGTCGCATCGCGCGGCGCATCCACAGAGCGGCGACGATCGTTTCGTTGCAACGTCGTCGGAATCGATCGGTCGAATGGACTAGACCAACGGACCGAGGCGCTCGCGCAACACCGATCGCCGGGTCGCCGGCCAGCGACCGGAAATTTCCGTCGAGGCCAACTGGTTTAAGCTATACGGCACTGCGGAGGACGCCATGAACCTGAACTGGAAAGCTGCCTTTGTGTCAGTTGTCACATTCGCGTGCGCACTTCCCGCGTTCGCCGACGTGACGGTGAGCGACGCCTGGGTCCGCAGCACCGTACCCGGGCAGAAAGTCGCCGCGGCATTCATGCGGATCGTCTCGACTGCCGACACCGCGCTCGTCCAGGCAACGACGCCGAGCGCGAAATTCGTCGAGATTCACCAGATGGCGAAGGAAGGCAACGTGATGAAGATGAAGGCGATCGACCAGCTGCCGGTGCCAGCGGAAAAGCCGGTCGAGCTCACGCCCAGCGGCTATCACATGATGCTGTTCGAGCTCAAAGCCCCGCTCAATCCCGGCGACAAGGTCCCGCTCACGCTGATGTTCGAAAATCGCGGCGGGAGGAAATTGTGGGTCGACGTCGAAGCGACGGTGCGGCCGCTCGGCGCAGACGCCGGGCCGCCGAAGCCCTGACATACTTTTCAATCGACGACACGCCAAGGGAGGACATCGTGGTTTACGTGATTGCTACGCTGACGGTCGCTCCCGGGACGCGCGCCGCGTTCCTCGCGGAATTCGCCAAGGTGGTCCCGCTCGTGCATGCCGAGGAAGGTTGCATCGAATACCTGCCGGTCGTCGACGCGGAGACGGACATCGCATCGCAGCACCGCGTCGGACCGGACACCGTGGTGATCGTCGAGAAATGGGCGAGCGTCGCCGCGCTGCGCGCGCACGACACGGCGCCGCACATGCAGGCGCATCGCGCGCGCGTCAAGGAATACTTGCGCGCCAGGGAGATACGGATCATGAGAGCCGCACCGGAAAGCGGTCCGTGGTCGGACCCGGACGCTGCGCGCAAATTCCTGTCCGAGGATTACACGGGTGGATAGGGCGCCCGTCGCATCCGCGATCGACGGACGCATCGCAGTCATCACGATCGACAGTCCGCCGGTCAACGCGCTGGGACAAGCGGTACGCGCCGGGGTCGTCGAAGCGCTCGTGCATGCGCGCGACGCTGCCGATATCGATGCAGTCGTGCTCGCATCGACGGGGCGACTCTTCTCCGCGGGCGCCGACATCACGGAGTTCGGCAAGCCGCCGCTCGCGCCGTCGCTCAGAGAAGTGATCGCAGCGCTCGACGCGTTTTCGAAGCCCGTCGTCGCGGCCGTGCAAGGCGCGGCGCTCGGCGGCGGATTCGAGCTCGTGCTCGGATGCCACTTCCGGGTCGGGTCCGCGGCCGCGCAGTTCGGCCTGCCCGAGATCAAGCTCGGACTCTTGCCGGGCGCCGGGGGAACGCAACGGCTGCCGCGTATCGTTGGACCTGTGCGCGCCGTCGAGATGATTGTCGCCGGGAAGCCCGTCGACGCAACGACGGCGAAGGATCTCGGAATCGCCGACGAGCTTGCCGAGGGTCCGCTGCTGCAGCACGCAGTTGGATTCGCGCGAAGAATCGTTTCGAGTCGATCGGCGCTTCGTCCGGTGTCGCAGCGCGACGAAAAGCTCGCGTCGTTGCGCGCCCGGCCGACCGCGTTCGACGAGACGGCCAGCCGCCTGACGTCGAAGGACCGGCACCTGCGCGCGCCTGCGGCATGCGTCGCAGCGGTGCGTGCGTCGTTCGAGCTGCCGTTCGCCGAAGGACTCGTTCGCGAGCGCGCGCTCTTCGACGAGCTGATGCAGGGCGAGCAGTCGCGGGCGTTGCGTTACGTATTCCGCGCCGAGCGCAAGATCGCGACCATTCCCGGGATGCCTCCCGATGTGTCGGCGGCTCCGATCGGCAAGGCGGCCGTCATCGGCGCTGGTACGATGGGAAGCGGCATCGCGATGTGCTTCGCGAACGCCGGAATCCCGGTGGTCCTTCTCGACGCGACAACCGAGGCTCTCGATCGAGGCTTCGCCGCGGCCGAGCGCAACTATGCGACGTCGGTCAAGCGCGGGAGCCTCTCGCAGGAGGCCGCCGATCGGGCGCTCTCATGCATAAAGCGCTCGCTCGCCTACGACGACGTCGCCGCTGCGGATATCGTCATCGAAGCGGTGTTCGAAGAGATGACGATCAAGCGGGACGTGATGCGGCGCGTCGACGCGGTGGCGAAGCCCGGCG
>DASSGI010000099.1:0-2055 GCA_035857655.1 Casimicrobiaceae bacterium
GGTCTGGTGCTCGACGTCGACGAGAAGTCCTGGGGACCCAACTATTTCCGCTTCGGCATCACGCTCGACACCGATCTCAAGGGCGAGAGCAAATTCAATCTCATCGCCGGACACCGCAGCACGTGGCTCAACTCGCTCGGCGGCGAGTGGGTCAACGAGATCACGATCGGGGAGACCCGGCGCGTCGCCACCGAGCTGTATCAACCGCTCAGCTTGGGCAGCTGGCTGTTCGTCGCTCCCTATGGCGAGGTGAAGCGCCAGCCGGAGGATATCTTCATCGCCGCCCACCGCGTCGCCGAATACGACGTGCTGACCGAGCAGGCGGGTGTCGATCTCGGCGCGCCGTTCGGCAGCTATGGCGAGCTGCGCGTGGGCTACCGGTTCGCGCACTATCGCGCCGATCCGCTGATCGCGATTCCCGGATTTCCCACCGGCAAGGCGGACGAAGGCGGCATCAACCTGCTCGCCCGCTACGATCGGCTCGACGACCCCTTCTTCCCGACTCAGGGCGCGAAGGCGACACTTCAGTATTTCATCGGCTCGCCCGAGCTCGGGGGCGACGGCAGCTCGACGCGGGCGGAGCTCAACGCCTGGCTGCCGGTCGCGCTCGGCGCGAAGGACACGCTGGTCACGGCAGCCCGGTTCGGCGAGTCATCGGGCAGTAGTCTCGACATCGCCACCGATTTCACGCTCGGCGGCTTCCTCCAGCTCTCGGGCCTGCGCACCGACCAGCTGCGCGGCAACTATGTCGGGTTCGGACGCGTGGTGTACCTGCACGAGCTGGGACGCTCGACAGCAATCGGCCGCGGGATCTACGTCGGCGGATCGCTCGAGCTCGGCAATACATGGGGTGCGCGCAGCGATGTGAGCGTCACGGGACTCGTCGGCGCGGGCAGCGTCTTCTTCGCCGCCGACACCTACGTCGGGCCCTTCTACGTCGCCTACGGGCGCGCCTCCAACGGCAATTCGAGCTTTTATCTCTTTCTCGGACGCCCGCAATGACGGTCTTCGTGCGCCGAGCCGCTCTTGTCGCGTTCGCGGCGAGCTTCGTGACGGCGTCGGTGCATGCGGCGTTGCCTCGTGAAGTCGCCCGGGCGTTCCTCGACGAGCACATCCCGCTCTCGGCCGTGTCCTCTCTGGTCCAGGAGGTGGGGGACGCGCGACCGCTCATCGCCCATCAGCCCTCGAAGCCGATGAATCCGGCCTCGACGATGAAGCTCGTGACCACGTTCGCGGCGCTGGAACTCCTCGGTCCCGACTATCGCTGGAAAACCGAAGCCTATGCCGACGGCCCCGTCACGGCAGGCGTGCTCGACGGGAATCTCGTGCTCAAAGGCTACGGCGATCCGAAGATCACGATCGAGCAGTTCCAGGCCTTCATCGCGTCCTTGCGCGCGACCGGGCTCACGACGATTCGCGGCGATCTCGTGCTCGACCGCAGCTTCTTCGCGCTGCCGCCGCACGATCCGTCCGCCTTCGATGCCGAGCCGCTCAAGCCGTACAACGTCGGACCCGACGCGCTTCTCATGAACTTCAAGAGCGTGCGCTTCGTGTTCGCGCCGAGCGGCACGGCAGACGTGGTCGACGTGCGCGCCGAACCGCCGCTCGCAAACGTTGCGGTGCGCGGAGCGCCGCGACTCGTCGCCGGCGACTGCGCGGACTGGCGTTCCGTCTTGAGCGCTTCGTTCGTCAACGGCGCCGATCGGGCGCAGGCGAATTTCGGCGGCCGCTATGCCGCGGCGTGCGGCGAGCGCGACTGGTACGTCGCGCTTCTCGATCATCGGCATTACGCGCTCGCGATGTTCACGCATTACTGGCTCGAGGCGGGTGGCACGTTCAGTGGCGGCGTTCGCGACGGGAACGTTCCGGCCGGCGCCAAGCCGCTCGCCATCCTGCAGTCGGCGCCGCTCTACGATGCCGTCAGAGACATCAACAAGCTATCCAACAACGTGATGGCGCGACAGCTGTTCCTAACGCTGGCCACGTCGGGGTATCCGCCCCCAGCCACGGCCGAGCATGCCGCGGCTGCGGTCCGCAGCTGGCTCGTGAAGCGAC
>DASSGI010000100.1:0-3842 GCA_035857655.1 Casimicrobiaceae bacterium
CAGCTTGTCGCCAACCTGCAGGACGGGGGCCTGCTGCGCCCCGGTGAGCTTCATCAACTGATCGGCGCCCTTCTGGTCTTCGACGTTGACCGTCGTGTACGGGACGCCGCGGCGGTTGAGCAACGCTTCCGCGTTCTGACAGACTTCGCCGCACGAGAACGTGTACAGCGTCACCGGAAAGCGCTGCGCCGCTTGCACCGTGGCGAGCGGCACGTTGTTGTTCTCGATGAAATTCGGGCTCAAGCGCTTCGCCTGGACTTCCTTGCTGTCGGCAGGCGGAGCCCGGTCCGAGTAGATCACGCGCCCGTCCTTGTCGACGTAGCGATAAACCTGCTGTTGCGCAGCCGCGAGCGCAGCGACCGCTGCGACCGCGACACCGCAGAGAACAGCTAATCGCCGGGAAAGGGGAGCCATGGCTTCTCCTTCGATCAATTCACGCCGGTCATCATTGCATTATGCCGCAGAAAGGCGTCGAGCTGGGGCGCACGCCCGCGAAACGCGACGAACGACTCGAGCGCATCCCGCGTGCCGCCGCGCGAAAGCACCTCGTCGCGAAAGCGTTCGCCGGTCGCCGGCGACAGCACGCCCGACTCCTCGAACGCCGAGAATGCGTCTGCCGACAGCACTTCGGCCCACTTGTAGCTGTAGTATCCGGCGGCGTAGCCGCCTGCGAACACGTGCGCGAACGATTGCATGAAGCGATCGTAGGTCGCGCGCGGCACGACGGCGACCTCGCGCCGTGCTGCGTCGAGCACCGATTGCGGCGAATCGCCGCTCGCGGGGTCGTAGGTCGAGTGCAGCAACATGTCGAACAGAGCGAACTCGAGATGGCGGACCGTGGAGAGCCCGCTCTGGAAGTTCTTCGCCGCGAGCATCTTGTCGAAGAGCGCGCGCGGAAGCGGCTCGCCGGTTTCGACGTGCGCGCTCATCTGCGAGACGACGTCCCACTCCCAGCAGAAGTTTTCCATGAACTGGCTGGGAAGCTCGACCGCGTCCCACTCGACACCCTGGATGCCGGACACGCCGGCGACCTCCACGCGCGTGAGCAGCTGGTGAAGACCGTGGCCGAATTCGTGAAAGAGCGTGATGACCTCGTCGTGCGTGAACGTGGCGGGCCGCCCTTCGACCGGTGCCGATAGATTGCACGTGAGGAACGCGACGGGATACTGGACTCGCGTGCCGACGCGGCGGCGGTTGATCGCGTCGTCCATCCATGCGCCGCCTTGTTTCCCGGCGCGCGCATAGTTGTCGAGATAGAACTGCCCGACGAGCGCGCCGCCTGCATCGGTGACATCGAAGAAGCGCACGTCGGGATGCCACGCTGGCGCCCGGCTTTCGCGGATCGAAATGCCGTAGAGCGTCTCAGTGACGCGAAACAGGCCCGCAAGGACCTTGTGCTCGGGGAAGTAGGGACGGATATCCTGATCGGAGAATGCGAAACGGTCCGCCTTGAGCTTTTCCGACGCATACGCCATATCCCAGGGAGCGAGATCGGCGATACCCAGGCGCTCGCGCGCGAAGGCGACCAGCTCGGCGAAGTCGCGTTCGGCGAACGGCTTCGCGCGTCGCGCGAGATCCCGCAGGAATCCGAGCACCTCGTCGACGCTTCGCGCCATCTTCGGCACGAGCGAGACTTCGGCATAGTTCGCGTAGCCGAGCAGGAGCGCGGCCTCGCGGCGAAGCTCGAGGATGCGCCGGATCACCGCCGTGTTGTCCCATTCCTTCGACGCGCCCATTTCGGAAGCGCGCGTCGCGTAGGCGCGATGCAGCGTCGCGCGAAGGTCGCGGTTGTCGGCGTAGCTCATCACGGGCCCGTAGCAGGGCATGCGCAGCGTGAGCTTCCAGCCCGTCCTGCCATCGGCCGTCGCAGCCGCTTGCGCTTCCGCGAGCACGTCGCGCGGAACGCCGGCGAGCTGCAACGCGTCCTCGACGTAGAGCGCCCACGCGTTCGTCGCATCGAGCAGGTTGTCGTCGAACCGGGCGGAGAGCTCCGCGAGCTCCTCCTCGACTGCCTTGAAACGCGCTTTGCTGGCGTCCGGCAGCTCCGCGCCGCCCAAGCGGAAATCGCGCAGCTCGTGCTCGATTGCGCGCTGCTTCGCCGCGTCGAGCGCGGAATAGGCCGGCGACTGGGCGAGCGCCTGGTAGCGGCGGAAGAGTCGAACATCCTGCGCAAGATCTGCGAAGAACGCGGTGATCTTCGGGAGGTTCGCGTGATAGGCGTCGCGCAGCGCCGGCGTGCTCACGACGGCGTTCAGATGCTGGACTGCAGCCCATGCGCGATTCAGCCTGTCGAGCGCATCGGCGAGCGGCTCGGCGACGTTGTCCCACGTCGCCGGGCGCGGGTCGTTCGCGACCGCCTCGACCGCGTTGCCCGCAGCGAGAACCAGGAGGTCGATCGCCGGGCTCACGTGCTCGGGACGGACCGCATCGAGCCGCGGCAGTCCCGAGAAGTCGAGCAGCGGGTTGGCGGCGTGTTCGGCGTGCATGCGCAATTCCCCATCGGACGGATGGCGCGCTGCCACGCAGTACACCACGGCGGGTAGCTAGCGACAAGCGTCAGGCGGATCGATCCGACGCGCGGTCGGTTGCGAGGTCACGATCGAGCGATGCGAGATCTTCCGGCGTGCCGACGTTCGCCCAGCGGCCGCTGAAATACTCGCCCGACACGATGCGCCCCGCAATCCACCGCTCGAAATAGGGCAAGAGTCTGAGCTTGGTCGCTCGCGGCGCATCGCGAAAGAGCGCCGTGTCGTACAAGCCGATGTTCGCGAACGTCTTTCGCGCCGTGCCGTCCATGACGATGCGGCCATCGAGCAGCGTGAAGTCGCCGCGCGGATGATAGACGGGATTGTCGACCATCACGAGATGAACGCGCGGAGCGCTCGCGGATTGCGCCATCGCTTCGGCGCGCGAGCGCAGTGACGCGTAATCGAACGCCGTGTAGATGTCGCCGGAGACGATCAGCGCCTGCCCTTCGGGAAGGTGCGGAAGCGCCGTCGCGATGCCGCCGGCGGCTTCGAGCGGCTCCGGCTCGAACGACCAGAGGAGCTTCACGCCGAGAGCCGAGCCGTCGCCGAGCGTGTCGACGAATCTTTCGGACAGATGCGCGGCATTCACGACGATCCGGCGAAAACCGGCGCGCGCGAGCGCTTCGATCTGCCACGCGACGAGCGGCTTTCCGCCGGCGGCGAGCAGCGGCTTCGGCGTCGTGTCCGTGAGCGGCCGCATCCGCTCTCCGCGCCCCGCGGCGAGGATCATCGCACCGATTTCCGGACGCCGCGACATCAGAGCGCGGCAACGCCGACGGGCGCCCGGTCCTCGAGCTCGTTGATCAGCTCGGCGAGCGGAGCGAGCGCGCAGTAGCGGGCACACGCGCCGCGCAAGTACGCGAGCACGCGCGGCATGTCCTGCAGATACGCGGCCTTTCCATCGCGGTAGTAGAGACGCGCGAAGATGCCGAGCACCTTGAGCTGCCGCTGCACGCCCATCCATTCGAAATCGCGCCAGAACTCCGCGAAATCGCTGCGCACCGGAAGGCCGCGCTTGCGCGCGCGTTCCCAGTAGCGGCATGCCCAGTCGATCTGGCGCTCCTCGTCCCACGCGATGTAGGCGTCGCGCAGCAACGACACGAGATCGTAGGTGATCGGTCCGACGACCGCATCCTGGAAGTCGAGCACGCCCGGATTGGGGGCGCTGACCATCAGGTTGCGCGAATGATAGTCGCGGTGCACGTAGACGCGCGGCTCGGCGAGATTGCGGGCGACGACCAGGCGGAACGCGTCGGCGAGCGTCCCCGCCTGCGCGGCCGAGAGCTTGCGGCCCCGATGCTTCGCGACATACCA
>DASSGI010000101.1:0-2642 GCA_035857655.1 Casimicrobiaceae bacterium
GATTGCGCGCAGAAGTTTCACCTGCATCTGCAACGGAAGATCCGCGACCTCGTCGAGGAACAGCGTGCCGCCGTTCGCTGCCTGGAAGAATCCGTCGCGATCGGTCTCGGCGCCGGTGAATGCGCCTTTGCGATACCCGAAGAACTCGCTCTCCATCAGGTTCTCGGGAATCGCGCCGCAGTTGACGGCGACAAACGGCTGTTCGGTGCGGGCGCCGCCGGCGTGGATCATCCGCGCGGCGAGCTCCTTGCCGCTGCCCGATTCGCCGTTGATGAACACCGGCGCCTGGCTCTTCGCGAGACGTTCGATCATGTCGCGCACGTGCATCATCGCCTGCGATTCTCCGAGCAGGCGATAGCCGGTCGTCGGTGCCGCCTTCTCGGGGACCTTGAGCGCTTGCTTGACGAGCGCGCGCAGCTGCTCGAGCGCGACGGGTTTCGCCAGGTAGTCGAAGGCACCCGCCTTGAGCGCCGCGACGGCGTTCTCGGCGCTTCCATAGGCTGTGATCACCGCGACCGGAAGGTCGAGCCCCTTCTGGTTGATGTGCTCGACGACCTTCAGACCCGGTCCGTCGGGAAGTCGCCAGTCGGTGAGGCACAGGTCGAAGGACTCGGCGTCGACGTAGCGTATCGCTTCGGCGACCGATTCCGCGCGCGTCGTGTCGAGGCCCATTCGCGAAAGCGTGAGCTCGAGCAACTCGAGGAGATCCGGCTCGTCATCGATCAGCAGTACTCTCGGCTGGCCGCGGGTTTTGCGTGACATGGATGTTCCTTATTTGCTTACGGTTTTGAATGCGCGTTTCATCGTCATCCGGAAATGCGCGCCGGGGCCTCTCGGGAGAAGCTCCAACGACGCGCCGTTCGCCTCGCACAGCTCGCGCGCGATGTAAAGACCGAGTCCCGTTCCGCCGGGACGCGTGGTGAAGAACGGTTCGAAGATCTGCCCGCGCGAATCGGCCGGAATGCCCGGGCCGTCGTCTGCGAGCTCGCAAATGATCGCATCGCCCATGTAACCGGGGCGTGCGGCAATCCGGATGCTGCCTTCCTTCTTCTGGCAGTGCTGCCAGGCGTTGCGCACGAGGTTCCAGAAGATCTGGTTCAAGTGGCCGCGGTCGAACAGCACGCGGATCTCGTCGGGAACGAGGATCACCATGGATTTCGGCGGGATGCTTTCCGCCCCGACGATCTCATCGACCAGAGAGCGGACGAACTCCCCGAGCACGATGGTCTCGGGTTGCTGGCGATCGCGACGATTGAGCTGCAGGATCTCGCCGACGATGCGGTCGATTCGCCGCGCGTTGCTGCGGATCATGCCCAGCAGGCGTTCCCCCGACGCGGGAACGCCGCCGTCCTCCTGGAGGAGCTGCGCCGCCTGGTTGATCGCGGAAAGCGGGTTGCGCACCTCGTGCGCGATCGACGCGGTCAGCCGGCCGAGCGCGGCGAGCTTCATCTGTTGCGCTTCGTTCTGCGCGCGTCCGAGATCCTCGAGATAGATCAGTGTGCCGCCGTTCAGGCCCGAGCCGATGCGCACGAGGCGCACGCGGAGCAGGCGTTGCGAGGACTCCACCTTGAAGGGCGGCAGCGCCTCGGTGTAGTCCTCCTGCCAGCGGCGCCAGTAATCGTGCAGCGTCTTGCTGAACTCGGCGAGCCGCATGCCGCCACGCATCCGGCCGAACCCGCCCAGGAGCCGCGTCACTTGCGCGTTGTGCCCGCGCACGACGCCGTTCAGGTCGACGACGAGCACACCGTCCTGCATGTCCTGAATGATGAGACGGTTCACCTGCTCGAGATTCGCGACGTCGATTCCGCGCTGCGCGGCGAGATCCTCGGACGCCTTCGTGTAGCGCCCGAGCGCAACGGCGATGCCGATCGTCGCGAAGTACCCGAAGCCGATGAGTCCCGTCTGGAACGGCTGCGCTCCGGTCACGCGCCCTTCGAACATTCGCCACACGTCGAGGCCTAACAGCACGACGCACGCGAACGCCGCGTGGAAGAACGCGGTCTGCGTGCGCAGCAGCCAGCCGCTCGCCGCGAGTTGCGGGAAGAGCAGGATCGGCAACGATCCCCCGGTGCCGCCGCCGGCGATCATGACGAGCGCGATGCACATCACGTCGCCGAAGAGCAGCGACGAGACGAGGCGCGGCAGCGGCATCGCGATCGGATCGCGCTGGATCCACACGAACGTCACGAGCCCGAACACGAAGTAGAGCGCTGCTGCCCAGGCGAATGCGTTGGGCGCCGCGATGCCGAGCACCTTCAGGTCGAGGAGCAACGCCGTGCCGAGAAGCGCCGCGCCGCATATCGCGCGGTAGACGCCGACGATCCACAGGATGCGTCGACCCGACTCCGCCGCCGACATTGGCGGCGAGGTGTCGAACGGCGCAGCCTCCGGCCCGGCCTGGATCGGGGCGCCATCGCGAGAATTCAGAAATTGCATCAATGTCGCTTCACGCAGCCGGGTTCGCCGCACGTCACGCCCTCGGGGCCGCGCTTTGCGTCAGCGCTGGGCAGATAAACGCCGCATCGAACGCAGCGGACCATGGTGTCGGCGCGAACGCCTTGCGCTGACGCGCCCGCTGCCGAGGCTCTGCGCCGCTTTGCGGCTGCGATGTTCACGAGGCGCAGCGCGAACAGCGCCACAAC
>DASSGI010000102.1:0-4283 GCA_035857655.1 Casimicrobiaceae bacterium
CGTGGCACAGCCGCGTGCAGTGGTCGACGTTGTTCGACCCGAACCCGGTGCGCACCAGCTTTTGAAAGAGGTATGCCTCCTCGTTCGATCCCTTCGCCGAGCCGAACCCTGCAAGCGCCTTCGGGCCTTGCTCGTCGCGGATCCGCCTGAGCGCGCCGACAGCGAGCGACAGCGCCTCGTCCCAGCTCGCTTCGCGGAAGACGTCGAGGACGCGTTCCGGGTCCATCGTGAAATCGGCCGATTTCGGAACGTCGGCGCGACGTATCAGCGGCCGAGTCAACCGTTGCGGATGGTGGACGTAGTCGAACCCGAAGCGGCCCTTGACGCACAGCCGCGAGCGATTCGCCGGCCCGTCGCGACCTTCGACGCGGACGATCTCGTCGTCCTTCACGTGATACGTGATCTGGCAACCGACGCCGCAGTACGGGCAGACCGACGGCACCGTGCGATCCGCGACGACGAGATACGCGTCTTTCGCCGGCGCGAGCGCCCCGGTCGGACACGCCTGCACGCACTCGCCGCAGGCCACGCACGTCGACGCGCCCATCGGGTCGTCGAGGTCGAACACGATCTTCGAGTGCGCGCCGCGGAATGCGTAGCCGATCACGTCGTTGACCTGCTCCTCGCGGCATGCGCGCACGCAGCGCGTGCACTGGATGCACGCGTCGAGATTGACGGCCATCGCGGGATGCGAGAGGTCGGCCGCTGGCTGCGCCCGTGGCGCGAATCGCGGCTTGCCGATGCCGAGCTTGCGCTGCCACTGCGCGAGCTCCGAATCGGGCTTGTACACGCGCTCCGGGACGTCGGAGACGAGCATTTCGACGATCATCTTCTGCGCGTGGCGCGCACGCGGACTGTCGGTGCGCACGTCCATGCCCGGAGACGGCGCGCGGCAGCACGACGGCGCGAGCACGCGCTCGCCCTTGATCTCGACCATGCACGAGCGGCAGTTGCCATCGGGGCGCATCCCCGGCTTGTAGCAAAGCCTCGGGATCTCGACGCCCTGGCGGTCGGCAACCTCGATCAGCGTCTCGCCCGGCAGCGCGCTGACCGCGGAGCCGTTGAGCGTGAACTCGATGGCGGCGACTTCGGCCGCAACGGCGGGCGCGTTCATTTCAACTCCTCCCGGAAATATTTGACGACGCACGCGAACGGGTTCGGCGCCGCCTGACCGAGGCCGCAGATCGACGCGTCGATCATCGCGCGGCCGAGCTCGTCGAGGAGCGCGGTGTCCCACCGCGGCTTCTCCATCAGTGCGACGGCCTTTTCCGTTCCGACGCGGCACGGCGTGCACTGACCGCAGGATTCGTCGGCGAAGAAGCGCATCAGATTGAGCGCGGCGTCGCGCGCGCGGTCGTGCTGCGACAACACGACGACGGCCGCGGAGCCGATGAACGAGCCGTGCGGCTGCAGCGTATCGAAGTCGAGCGGCACGTCGCCAAGCGATGCCGGAAGAATGCCGCCGGAGGCCCCGCCGGGAAGATAGCCGTAGAACGTGTGCCCGGGCAGCATGCCGCCGCAATACTCGTCGATCAGCTCGCGCACCGTGATGCCTGCCGGCGCGACGTGCACTCCGGGCTTGGCGACGCGCCCCGACACCGAGAACGAGCGCAGACCCTTGCGCCCGTGACGGCCGAAGCCGGCGAACCACGCCGGTCCCTTTTCGAGGATCTCGCGCACCCAGTGCAGTGACTCCATGTTGTGCTCGAGCGTCGGGCGGCCGAAGAGCCCGACCTGCGCGACATACGGCGGACGCAGCCGCGGCATCCCGCGTTTCCCTTCGATCGACTCGATCATCGCCGACTCTTCGCCGCAGATGTATGCGCCGGCGCCGCGACGCAGATGGAGCCTGGGAATCGCGTACGGCGGGTCCGATTGCAGTGCGGCGATCTCGCGCTCGAGGATCGCGCGGCACGCAGCGTATTCGTCGCGCAGGTAGACGTAGATGTCGTCGATGCCGACCGCTGTTGCTGCGATCAGCGCCCCTTCGACGAACCGATGCGGATCGCGCTCGAGGTAGTAGCGGTCCTTGAACGTGCCGGGCTCGCCTTCGTCGATATTGATCGCCATCAGGCGCGGAGCTTTTTCCGCGCGGACGATCCGCCACTTGCGTCCGACGGGAAACCCCGCGCCGCCCAATCCGCGCAGTCCGGAATCCTCCATCGCCTTGATCACTTCGTCGACCCGCCGCTTGCCCGCCGCGCAATCGCGCGCAAGCGCGTAGCCGCCGCCGGCCCGATAGGCGGCGTAATCGGTGTACGACGGGAGCTCGGGCTCCGCGCGCTTCGCTTTGACGGCGCTCATCACGGTTTCGACACTCGCGCGGTCGATCGGGTTGCGGCCGACGACCGCCGCGGGCGCCTCCTCGCAGCGACCGATGCACGGCGCGCCGATCACCCGGACGTCCGCGCCGCAAACGGCGGCGAGACGCGCGTGGAGCGCGTCGGAGCCCGCCATCTGGCAGGAAAGCGTTTCACACACGCGCACGGTGAGCCGCGGCGGCGGCGCTTCGCCTTCCTTGATCACGTCGAAATGGTGATAGAACGTCGCGACCTCGTACACCTCGGTCATCGCGAGCTTCATCTCCTGCGCGAGCGCGACGATGTGCGCCGCCGAGATCGACCCGTGCGCGTCCTGGATCCGGTGCAGGAATTCGATCAGCAGGTCGCGCTGCCGCGGCGAATCCCCGAGCAGCGCACGAACCTCGGCGAGCGCAGCCCCGTCGGCCTGGCGGCCCTTCGGGTGTCCGCGTTCCTTGCGGCGCACGCCGATCCTCGACGCGTCGATTACCTTCTGCACGGTAGTTGGATCCCTTGCGCTATTTGGCGTTCGCCGGCGAAGTAGAACTGGGGAGGTCAGTCGAGGAAGTCACAATACTTCTCGACGTGAGCGGCAAGGTCGAGCGAATGCTGCCGCACCAGGCGCTCGGCGAGCTCGGTGTCGCGCGCCTCGAGCGCTTCGATGATCTTCATGTGGTCGACGATCGAACGCTCCGCCCGGTCGCGTTGCGAGATCGTCATCCTGCGGATCGCGCGAACGTGAATGAACAGGTTCTCGATCGTCTTGCCCATCAGGTGCGAGCCCGAGAGTCGGATGATCGCCTGGTGGAATGCGATGTTCGCGTCCGAGTATTCGTGGATGTGCTCGCCGGGCGTCGAGTTGCGGAATTCGTCGAAGAGCTTGCGCAGCCCCGCGATGTCCTCGTCGGACGCGTTGAGCGTCGCGAGGCGCGCCGCCATGCTCTCGATCGCCGCCCACATCTCGATCATCTCGACGATCTGCTTCCGAGTCTTGCGCACGATGAACACGCCGCGCCGGGGGAGCGTCCGCAGAAATCCTTCCTGCTCGAGAAGCGTCATCGCCTCGCGGATCGGCGTCCGGCTCACTCCGAGCGCCTTGCTGATCTCGCGCTCGTCGAGGCGGATCTCCTCGCGATGCGCGTAGATGTCGGCGTCCATGATCGCGTGCTTCAGTGCCTCGTACGCCTGGTCGCGGAAGCTCACGCTGACATTGATCGGTTGCAGCGCGAGCGGCATCGCCGGCCGCGCGACGGCGGCGTTCGTCGTCATCGGACACCTCGAGCGGCAGCGACGGCGATTGCGGCGCCGGGCGGGTCGGCGCGTTCGCGGCTGGCACTTTCGCGTTCATCGGTCGCGCGTTCGTGGCTGGCGCTTTCGCGTTCATCGGCCGCCACCTGTGCGCGCAGGCGGATCAGCGCAAGGACGTTGTCGAGCGTCGGCGTCGGAACGCCCGTCAGCTGCCCGAGCTCCTGGACGACGCCGACCAGCGCGTCGACTTCCATTTCGCGCCCGCGCTCGAGGTCCTGCAGCATCGACATCTTGTGCGGCCCGACCGCACCCGCTGCGTCGAGCCGTCGCTCGACATCGACGCGAAGCCGCAAGCCGAGCCGTTCGCCGATCGCCTTGGCTTCGAGCATCATCGCCCGCGAGAGCGCGCGGATTGCCGGATCGGCCGTCAGCACGTCGAGTGTCGCGTGCGTGAGCGCGCTGATCGGGTTCAGGCAGAGATTTCCCCAGAGCTTGAGCCAGATCTCGTCGCGGATGTCGTCCCGGATCGGCGCCTTGAGACCGCCCACGACGAACATCTCCTGGAGCCGCGACAACCGGTCGCTGCGCTCGCCTCCAGGCTCGCCGATCGGCAACGTGAATCCGGAGACGTGCCGGATCACCCCAGGCGCGATCACCTCGGTCGCAGGGAGGACGACACAGCCGATCGCGCGCTCGGCACCGAGCAGGCGCGCCTGTCGCCCGTCGGGATCGATG
>DASSGI010000103.1:0-4333 GCA_035857655.1 Casimicrobiaceae bacterium
GATCGAAGGGCTGAGCGTGCAGTTCGACGCGGATGACCTCTCCGAAGTGGTCTACGTCGATCACTTCGGCAACGCGCTCACCGGGCTCCGCGCAGCCTCCGTCACACCTGCTGCGACAATCGCAGCGCGCGGACACAGGCTTTCCCATGCCCGCGTCTTCGGCGAGGCTCCGGTCGGAGAGGCGTTCTGGTACGAAAACAGCATCGGCCTCATCGAGATCGCCGCCAATCGAGGCAGCGCAGCCGAACGGCTCGGCATCGAAGTCGGCGACCCGGTCGCCGTTGCTTGAGCGGCTGCGACAGGGCGAAGCGCGTTCGATCCGCCACGTCGGCGGCGGAACCGTCAGTTGAAGCTCTGCTTTCCCTTCGGCTTGTCGCAGGCCGCTGTGCGCTCGCGCACGCCTTTGGCTTCGTTCCACGCGAGCCGCTTGTCGTTGTAGGGCAGAGGTGCGTCCGGCACGTCGCCCGGCCGCGTGCCGCTGTTCCAGTTCGACGGGCAGATCGCGGTAAAGCTCGCGAAGCCGCCGGTACCGCCTTTCAGCCGCGGAAAACCGATCGCGATCAGCGCTCCTGTCGCAGGAACCTGATCGAGATTGGCAACGCCCTCGGCCTGCATGTAGCCGTTGTTCATCAGCCAATCCTCGGCGACGAGCGTCGGCGTGGAGTCGGTATCGAGCGGCTCGTGCCCGTGAAGGAGAATGCGGCGCTCGAGATGCAGCAGCTTGAGCGCATCGAGCGTGACGCCGGGAAACTTGTGATCGGCCGGCTGAAGGCGCGACGCATCGGGCCAGCGTTTCGACCAGTCCGACCGCACCATCACGACACTGCCTGCAGGAACGGTTCCATTCATGCGCTCCCACGCGCGAACGTCGCCGGCAGTCAGATGATAGTTCGGGTCGGCTTGCACCTTGTCGACAATCGAGATGACGGCGAGCTTGCGCAACGCGAGCGTCGGCGGCAATTCGTCGATGGCCGGAAAGCATTGATGCCAGTGCGCCGGCGGATCGAGCTGCGTGCCGAACTGGTCGGTGGCGAACGTGTAAGCGGACGTTTCGAGGCCCGTCTTCTCGTACGTAAACGGCGCGTACGGAGACTTGTCGTCGAGCCGTCCCGTGCCCGGCTGAAATTTCGTCGTCGACGGAAAGCCGCTCCAGACCGGCGTGTCCGGCGTCAGGACGTGCGACAGCGAGACGAAGCGGGCGCGCGCGAAAGCGTTGTCCCAGACGCCCCAGAGGCCGGGCGCGGCTTTCCTCGCCTGCGCGCTCACGACGTCCGGCAATACGCTCGCTCCGGCCAAGGCGATGCTGGTGAGCGTGAGCATGCGGCGGCGGTCCATGGCGATCTCCTCGAAGTTGCCCTCTGCCGGTCTCTTACTCGGAACGAATGCCCGCCGCCTTCACGATCGGCGGCCAACGCACGACGGCTTCCCTGATTTCGGCGCCGAAGCGATCGGGTGGAGTGGCGATCGGCTCCATCCCCCTCTGTATGAAACGGTCCTTCACGTCAGGCAGCTCGACGATCAGGGCGAATTCGCGATACAACCGATTGACGATTTCCGGCGGCGTCCCCGCGGGGGCGAGCACGCCGTTCCACGGACTCGCCGCAGCCTCCCTGAATCCAAGCTCGACGACGGTCGGAATGTCGGGCCACGCGCGCATGCGCCGGGCGCTCACCACGGCGATCGGCTTGAGTTGTCCGCTGCGGAGCATGCCGTCGATCGGCCCCAGGAACGTGAAATAGACGGGGACCTCGCCGGACTGCACGTCCTTCAGCGCCTGTCCGCTGTTCGCATAGGGAATGTGCAGCATTTCGACGCCGGCATCGCGCGTAATGATCCACGCGACGAGATGTTGCACGGTCCCCACACCGGCGGTCGCGTACGCGAGCTTGCCGCGACGCTGTCGCGCGAGCTCGATCAGCTCGGGCAACGTGCTCACGTTGAGCGTGGGGTGCACGACGATCACCATCGGCGGTTCAGCGAGCTTCGTGATCGGCGCGAACGAGCGGATCGGATCGACGGCGACCGAGCCGATCGTGCTCGGCAGCAGTGTGATCAGCGAGCCGGTCAGCAGCAGCGTGTATCCGTCGGGAGCCGCCTTCGCGACGAGCTCGCTACCGATGTTTCCCGATGCGCCCGGGTGGTTTTCGATGACGACTTGCTGGCGGATCGCCTCGGCGAGCTTGCCGCCAACGAGGCGCGCTGCGATGTCGATCTGGCTCCCTGCGGCGAACGGAACGACGATCCGGATCGGCCGCTCGGGATACGCGGCCGGATCGGCGGCCTCGGCGCCGGCAATCCATCCGGCGATGCTCGCGGCGGCAGACACAGCGATTCCGCGGATCGCCGCGTGCAATATGCTTGCAATGCGTTGCCGGGTGCCGCGGCGACGCGACGACGCGGCCGAACGCCCACCAGTCGCTGCGTCAGGGGTTGCGGGTCGGATCGGACTTGGGATCATCTGCTGTCCTTGCAACGGTTGATCGCAACGAGGATGCGCTGTTCGAGCCGACGACCCAGGTGGTCGCCAGCGTGGTATGCGCCGCGGGAGGCTCCTCGAGATTCTGGCCCAGTATCTTCGTGAGAAACGCCGGCAGCATCCGCTGCTGTTGTTGCCAGCCGAGAACCGCGTGCTCTGCGCAGCCTCTCACCCTGAGCACCCGCGCCGGTAGCCGTTGCTGCAGCGAAGTGGCGGCGGCGACGTCGACAGCGTAGTCGGCACCGCAAACGATCAGCACCTCCGGGAACGGTTGCGGGCGCGATGCAAGCAGCGTCGCATAGGTCTCGTCGCTCAGCCCCCGCGCCTTCAACAGCGCGGCGACGCGCGGAAGATCCTGCGCTCCGATCGCTACGGCCCTGCCGAGTCTCAGCAGGATTGCCGCGAGAATCGCGGGAAGCGCGCCGGAGCTCGTCCCCAGCGACACCACGTTTCGATAGGCGCCCGCGTCGATGCGTGTGGCGAGATTTGCGAGCGCACTGCAGAATTCGTCGCCGAGCCCGCGAATTCCGGCCGCGTACGAGCACCTGGCGAAATCACGCAGGACGAGCACGTCGTACAGGGCCGGATTCAGGCAATCGAGTAACCAGGCCGAGGGCAGCATCAGGCGGTGGAAATTGCCGGTGAAGCCGATGATCAGCGTCTTGCGCTCGCGCGAGGAAACATCGGCCGTGTAGTGCGTGACGCTGGTCGACAGCCCACGCCGTTCGAATTCGCAGGGTCGGACGGCGTCGGTTGGCATGAGGTCGGCGAGGTCCACGATCCACTGGCGGTCAGCGGAGTCGGCGGAATCGGCGTAATCGGCGGGGTTGGCAGCGAGCGCCGAGCGAAAGTAGCGCGCTTCCGCCGGCGTCATGTAATTGGCGAGTGCGATGTGGACGCGATTCACCTGATTCGGCGTCCGGCAGCGGGCGATGCGCTTCCTGTACAGACGCAGCGCGCGTTCCATTCGCTCAGCCGCCGATGCGGCGACCGGTGCGCCCGCTTCATTCAGCGCGGTCAGGGCAGAGGTCATCGCTGGCTCTCGCGGCGTTCGTCGAGCTTCTCGCGGATCCATCGTTCGATCGCTTCCGTCGATGCGAGCTCCGCAAGCTGCGCGGGCAGCAGCGTCACGTTCGTCGCAAGCTCGATTGCGATGCAGAACTCCATCTGACCGAGGCTATCCATCTCGAGGTCGGCGAGCAGCAAATTCGCGCCTTCGTCGAGAAAACGGCGGCGGCGCTCGTCGTTGAATCCGCTCGGAGCGCCGATCGTGAGCGCCTCGAAGACGGCCATGCGAACGCTCGAGGATTCCATTCGGCGCTCGGACTCTAGCGACCGGGCGCGAGCAGCCCCGCGAGCTCGCGCTTGAGGATCTTGCCGGCTGTGCTTCGCGGCAGCGCATCGACGACGAATATCTTGCGCGGCGCGCGCACGCCAAGTCGCTCGCGAGCGCGCGCCATCAGCTCGTCGACGCTCACCATCGCCGATTCGTGCAATTCGACCGCGGCGAGCGGAATGTCTCCGTGCGCCGACGACGGCTTGGCGAATACGGCCGCGGCCTTGACGCCAGGGTGCTCTTCGAGCACGCGCTCGATCTCGGCGGGGAAGATCTTGATGCTGTTGAGATTCATCATGTCGTCGGAGCGCCCGTGCAGGCATAGCGCGCCGGCGCCGCTCAGCGAAGCGAGGTCTCCGGGGCAGAACCAGCCTTGCTTGAAATGGCGAGCCGTAGCGACAGGGTCCCCATGGTATTCGTGCGTCATGCACTCGGAGCGCACTCTCAGCTCACCGACCTCTCCGCTCGGGAGCGCAGCGCCGTTGCCGTCGACGATCTCGAGCTCGATCCATGGCACCGGC
>DASSGI010000104.1:0-7485 GCA_035857655.1 Casimicrobiaceae bacterium
TGCAGCAATTACTGGACACTGAATAGGACGACTGCCGTGGCCCGCATCACGATCGAAGACTGCCTCGAGAAGATTCCCAACCGGTTCGAGCTGACGCTCGCAGCCACCAACCGCGCACGGCAGATTTCCGCCGGCAGCAGCGCGCTCGTCGACATGGATCGCGACAAGGCGACGGTCGTCGCGCTGCGCGAAATCGCCGCCGGGAAGGTCGGCATCGAAATGTTGCTGAAGGCGCCCGTCTAGCGACGGCGCATTTGGCGGCAATGAAGCATGCCCGAGATAGCGGAGTTCACGCGACACCTCGGCAACTACCTGCCGCAGCCTGACATCGCGCTCGTCGAGCGCGCGTTTCTGTTTTCCGATTCCGCGCACCGCGGCCAGTTTCGCAAGTCGGGCGAGCCGTACATCACGCACCCGCTGGCAGTCGCGAGCATCCTGTCGCAGTGGCGCCTCGATGCTCAGGGCCTCGCCGCCGCGCTGCTCCACGACGTGATGGAAGACACCGCCATCACGAAGACCGAGATCGAAACCTCGTTCGGCAAGCCGGTCGCCGACATGGTCGACGGCGTTTCGAAGCTCGATCAGATCGAGTTCACCTCGCGCGAAGACGCGCAGGCCGAGAGCTTTCGCAAGATGCTGCTCGCGATGGCGCAGGACGTCCGCGTCATCCTGATCAAGCTGGCCGACCGCCTCCACAACATGCGCACGCTCGACGCGATGGCGCCGGCGCACCGCAAGCGGATCGCGCGCGAGACGCTCGACATCTACGCGCCGATCGCCAACCGGCTCGGTCTGAACGCGCTGTATCTCGAGCTGCAGGACCTCGCGTTCAAGCACCTGTATCCGATGCGCTTCCGGATACTCGCCAACGCGATCAAGGCGGCGCGCGGCAACCGGCGCGAGGTGATGAATCGCCTGCTCGACGTCATCCGCGACGGCTTCGCCAAGGCGGGGATCACCGCCGTGGTTTCCGGGCGCGAGAAGACGATCTATTCGGTCTACAAGAAGATGGGCGAGAAGCGCTACACGTTCTCGCAGGTGTTCGACATCTACGGCGTGCGCGTGCTCGTGCCGGATACGACGACCTGCTACGCGGCGCTCGGCGCGCTGCACGGTTTGTACAAGCCGATCCCGGGGAAGTTCAAGGATTACATCGCGATCCCCAAGGCGAACGGATACCAGTCGCTGCACACGACGTTGTTCGGGCCGTTCGGCACGCCGCTCGAGGCGCAGATCCGTACGCACGACATGCACCGGATCGCCGAGGCGGGGGTGGCCGCCCACTGGCTCTACAAGCAGGGCGGCGAGCTCGACCTTGCGCAGGCGCAGCGCGAGACGCACCGCTGGCTGCAAAGCCTCCTCGAGATCCAGTCGGAATCGCGCGACTCGAAGGAGTTCCTCGAGAACATCAAGGGCGACCTCTTCCCGGACGAGATCTACGTGTTCACGCCGAAGGGCAAGATCATGGCGCTGCCGCGCGGCGCGACGGCCGTCGATTTCGCGTACGGCGTGCACACCGACGTCGGCCACCACTGCGTCGCCGCGCGAATCAACTACGAGCTGATGCCGCTCAGGACCGAGCTCAAGAACGGCGACCACGTCGAGGTCCTCACCTCGCCGACGGCACGTCCCAATCCGTCGTGGCTTTCGTTCGTCGCGACCGGCAAGGCGCGCTCGCGCATCCGGCATTTCCTGAAAGGGCTGCAGCAGAAGGAATCGGCGGCGCTCGGCGAGCGCCTGCTCGACCAGGCGCTCGCCACGCTCAAGGTCGCGCCCGAGTCGATCACGTGGGAGCGCTGGGAAGCGCTGCAGAAGGAATTCGGCGCGAAGAGCCAGCTCGACATCCTCGCCGACATCGGGCTCGGAAAGCGGCTTTCGTTCGTCGTCGCGCAGGCGCTCACGCGTCCGATCGGAAGATCCGCCGACGACGGACTCGGATCAGCGGCCGCTGCGACGAAGCCGTCCGCGCTCACGTTGCGCGGCGTCGAGGGTGTCGCGATCCAGTATGCGAAATGCTGCCGGCCGATCCCGGGCGACAAGGTCGTCGGGCAGTTCCGGCGCGGCCAGGGGCTCGCCGTTCACACCCGCGACTGCGTTACGCTGAAGAAGCAGCGCGGCGACGGCGAGCAGCTGGTCGACGTCGAGTGGGCGCCCGACGTGCAAGGCGTTTTCGACGCCGGCATCCGGTTGCTCGTGGCGGACCGTCGCGGCTTGCTCGCCGATCTCGCGACAAAGATCGCGAACAGCGACGCGAACATCGACAACGTCTCGATGGAGCGGCCGGACGGCGGCGGGCTCATTGCGATGTTCTTCAGCGTCCAGGTCCGCGATCGCAATCACCTCGCCGAGGTGATGCGCGGGTTGAAGCAGGTGCCCGAGGTGCGCCGCGTGCAGCGCGCGCGCACTTGAGGCTCGCCTCTCCTGAGGGCGTCAAGAGCGCCTTCGCTTGCGGGCTTAGGCCTTCGCATGCGCCCGCAAGCGAAGGCGCCCCTGACGCCCTCCAGAGATTCCGCGCGCCGAGCAGGCATAGGCCGGAGCCCGAAGTAGCGCCCAGCGTGCGTTCGCATGCGGGCGCATGCGAAGCCTAAGCCCGCAGGCGAATGCGCGCTGGGCGCTGGCGCCGCGCGTCTCTAGATCGGCTGCTGCCTGATGATCAGACCGGTTGCTTCGCGAGCAGCTGTTGCAGCTCGCCCGACTGGTACATCTCCCTCAGGATGTCGCAGCCGCCGACAAACTCGCCGTTGACGTAGAGCTGCGGGATCGTCGGCCAGTTCGTGTAATCCTTGATGCCCTGGCGGATTTCCGGGTCCTGCAACACGTCGACGGCTTCATAATCGGTGACGCCGCAGCGGCGAAGGATTTCGGCGACGGTCGCCGAGAATCCGCACTGCGGAAAATCAGGCGTGCCCTTCATGTAGAGCACGATCCGGTTCGAGGTGACCTGCTCGCGAATCTTGTCCTGGATGCTCATGGAAATGCTCCGTGTCTCGATCGACTCCAACTCGCTATTTTATCGCATCCGGGCCGCCCGGCCGTCGGGGCCTACTCCTTGACGGCGCCGGTCATCCCCGACACGTAATACTCGACGAAGAACGAGTAGAGAACCGCGACGGGGAGCGAGCCGAGCAGCGCACCGGCCATCAGCGAACCCCAGTGGTAGACGTCCCCCTCGACGAGCTCGGTGACGACGGCGACCGGCACCGTTTTCGTCTCCGACGACGATATGAACGTCAACGCGTAGATGAACTCGTTCCACGACAGCGTGAACGCGAAAATCCCCGCCGAGATCAACCCCGGCACCGCGAGCGGAAGGATGATCTTCAGCAGGATCTGCAGCCGCGTCGCCCCGTCGATCAGCGCGCATTCCTCGAGCTCGTAGGGGATCGACTTGAAATACCCCATCAGAAGCCACGTACAGAACGGGATCAGGAACGTCGGATACGTGAGGATCAACGCAAACCTGGTGTCGAAGAGCTCGAGCTTGTTGATGACCGTCGCGAGCGGGATGAACAGGATCGATGGCGGCACGAGATAGGCGAGAAAGATGCTCATTCCGACGTAGCGCGAGCCGCGAAAGCGCAGCCGCTCGATGGCGTAAGCGGCAAGGACGCTCGCGAAAAGCGACAGCGCGGTCGCTACCACGGTCACCAGCATCGTGTTCCACAACCAGTCGGGGTACGACGTTTCGAACAGCAGCTTCTTCACGTGCGCGAGCGTCGGATTGTGCACCCAGAACGGATTGCCCTCGCGCGACAGGAGCTCCTCGTTCGGCTTGAACGTCGTGATGACCATCCAGTAGAACGGAAACAGCAGCACGAACAGGAACACGGCGATCGGCACATAGACGGTGGCGATCCGCCGCGGCGCCGACACGAGATAGTCCATTCCCTGCGCATCGTCGGCGCGCGTTGCGACGGCCGGCGTGTCGGCGTTCCGGTTGTTGGCTTCGCCCGGAACGCTCATGAGTCTTTCCCTCCCTGTTGCCACGCGCGGCGCTGTAACCCGAAGTACGAGAACAGGATCGCGGCGAGAAGGAACGGCACCATCGCCGTCGCGATTGCCGCGCCTTCGCCGAGGCTGCCGCCGGGGATCGCCCGCTGGAACGAGAGCGTCGCCATCAGATGCGTCGCGTTGAGCGGCCCGCCGCGCGTCAGCACGTAGATCAGCTGGAAATCGGTGAACGTGAAAAGGACTGAAAACGTCATGACGACAGCGATGATCGGCGTGAGCAGCGGAAGCGTCACGTAGCGGAACTGCTGCCACGGACTCGCGCCGTCGAGACTCGCCGCCTCGTAATACGAAGGCGAGATCGTCTGCAGGCCGGCGAGCAGCGTGATCGCGACGAACGGCACGCCGCGCCAGATGTTGGCGGCGATCGTCGAGAACCGCGCGTTCCATGGCTCGCCGAGAAAATCGATGTAGCCGTGGATCAGCCCCATCTTCGTGAGCGCCCAGCTGATGATCGAGAACTGCGCGTCGTAGATCCACCAGAACGCGATCGCCGAGAGCGCGGTAGGAACGATGAATGGCAACAGGACGATCGCGCGGAAGAACGCCTTGAACGGAAGACGCTTGTTCAGTAGGAGTGCGAGCCACAGGCCGAGCGCGAACTTGATGACGCTTGCGACCGCCGTATAGAAGATCGTGTTGAACAGCGCGAGCCGCGTAACCTCATCGCCCCAGAGGAATTCGAAATTCTCGAGGCCGATCCACGTGCCGGGGCGGCCGATCTTCGTGTCGGTGAATCCGAGGTAGGTTCCGAGGCCCAGCGGATAAGTGAGGAAGGTCAGCAGCAGTGCAGCCGCCGGCGCGAGGAACACGAGTCCGAGCGCGTTCCGGCTGTCGAGAAGCCGATCGAGTAGAGAGGCGTGCGCGCGCATCGACGCTCGATCAACCGGCGCCAAATCGCGCCGCCGCCGCGAGCGCGCAATTGGCGGCGGAAACGCTGACGCGCATCGTCCGAGTCATCCGGGGCGTCCGTCCGGCGGCCGCCGCCGGGAAGGCGGCGGCGCCGGCGGACCTGGAGGCGCTCAGACCTTGTAGTAGCGCTCGGCGCGCTTTTGCGCGCGCTCGGCCGCTTCCTTCGGCGTCTTCGAACCGGACGCGGCTTCGGCGACCATGTTGACGACGATGAAGTCGGCAAGCGCGCCAGCCGACGCGTAGCCCATCTTCCCCGCGTATCCCGACGGCAGCATATTCTTCATCGAGTCGCGGTACGGCGTGTGCTTCGGGTCGACCGTCCAGATCGGATTCTTCTCGTAGTAGCGGAGCGCCGGCGTCACGTAGCCGATCGCCGCCTGCACCCATGGATCGATCTGCTCGGGCTCCATCATGAAGCGCAGGAACTCCTTCGCCGCCTTCGGGTACTTCGAGTACTTGAAGATCATCTGGTTGAAGAAGAGCTGGAACTCGGTCGGCTTGCCCACGGGTCCAATCGGCATGTTCGCGTGATTGATGTCGGCGGCCATTTCCTTGACCTTCGGATCGGTCGAGTTCTTCGCCGCGTAATAGATCGAGATCCCGTTGTTCGTGACGAAGAGCTGACCGTCGAGGAACGCCTTGTTGTTATTGGGATCGAGCCACGACAGCGTGCCGGGGACGAACGTCCCGTAGAGTTCCTTCGCATATTCCAGCGCTTTGAGCGTCTCGGGGCTGTCGATCACGACCTTGTTGTCCTTGTCGACGAGCTTGCCGCCGAACGCCCAAACCAGCCACTGGCACCAGGTGTTCGCGTCGCCGGTCGCATTGCCGAGCGCCATTCCGGCAGGCGTGTTCTTCTCCTTGAGCGCCTTGCACATCTTCAGGAAGCCGTCGGTATCCTTCGGGAAGCTGTCGAAGCCGGCGGCCTTCAGGGCGCTTTCGCGGTACGTCATGCACACGCCGGCGACGCCGAGCGGCACACCGATCCATTTCTTCCCATCCGGCCGCAGGTACGGATCGCACACCGGGTACCATCCTCCCAACTTGTTGCCGAGGTACGTGCAGATGTCGGTGACGTCGACGAGCTTCTCCGGATAGAGGTTCGCGTCGTCGTTCGTCGACAGGATGATGTCCGGTCCGGCGCCCGTGTTTGCCGCCACGGCGGCCTTCGGCCGCACGTCTTCCCACGTCTCGTTGTCGACGCGCACTTCGATGCCGTACTTGTCCTGGAACGCCTTGACGTTGACCATGTAGCGGTCGATATCGCCCTGGACGAAGCGGCTCCAGCGCAGCACGCGGAGCTTCGCGCCTTTCTCGGGCGTGTTGCTCCACTGCGCGTTCGCGTCCTTGACCCAGATCATCGGCCCCGCCGCTGCCGATGCGGCGACGGCGGCCGATGTCTTCAGGAATTCACGGCGTTTCCACTTGCTCATTCTGGTCCTCCTAGGGTGGGCGGGTTGGATTGATCGAGTCTCTGGCGTGGACTCGAGTTTCATGCGACGAGGCAGCGACCGCTTGCCGCGTCGAAAAGGTGCGCTCGGCGCAGGTCCGGGGCGAGGTTGATCCTGTCGCCGGCGCGGCAATCGGTCCGGTCGTCGATCGTGGCCGTGACCTCCTGCCCGTTGAAGCGACAATAGAGTTGCGTGTCGGCGCCGGTCGGCTCGACGACGACGACGTCGACCGGCAGCCCGTTCGCGCCCAGCGTGCAATGCTCGGGACGCAGACCGTAGAGCACGGCCTGACCGTCGTCGGCACGCGCACCCTGCGGCGCCGGCAACACGACACCGTCGGCGAATTCGACGCGCAATGCGTCACCCGTTGCCCGCGCAACACCGGGGATCATGTTCATCGCCGGCGATCCGATGAACCCGGCGACGAATGTATTCACCGGATGATCGTAGAGCGCGAGCGGGCCGCCGATCTGCTCGACAACGCCGTCGCGCATCACGACGATCTTGTCGGCCATCGTCATCGCTTCGATCTGGTCGTGCGTCACGTAGATCGACGTCGTCTTGAGACGCTGGTGCAGCTCCTTGATCTCGGTGCGCATCTGCACGCGCAGCTTCGCGTCGAGATTCGACAGTGGCTCGTCGAACAGGAACACCTGTGGATCGCGGACGATCGCGCGTCCCATCGCGACGCGCTGCCGCTGCCCGCCGGAGAGCTGCCGCGGATAGCGATCGAGATAGGCGGCGAGACCGAGGATGTCGGCTGCCTTCTGCACACGTTGCGCGATGTCTTGCTTGGTCCGCTTCGCGAGCACGAGCGCGAACGACATGTTGTCGCGCACCGTCATGTGCGGATACAGCGCGTAGTTCTGGAACACCATCGCGATGTCGCGCTCCTTCGGCGGAACGCGATTGACGATCTTGCCACCGATCGCGATCTCGCCGCCGCTGATCTGCTCGAGTCCGGCGATCATCCGCAGGAGCGTCGACTTTCCGCAGCCCGAGGGGCCGACGAGCACGCAGAATTCGCCGTCGGCGATATCGACATCGACGCCGCGGATCACGTGCGTCGGTCCGAAATGCTTGTGCACTGCGCGGATCGCAACTGCTGCCATGT
>DASSGI010000105.1:0-6332 GCA_035857655.1 Casimicrobiaceae bacterium
ATCGGCGACGACGACAGCGGTAATCGTTAGCGGAGTGCGGGCGAGACGCAACGCGAAGCGGAAAGCTTCGTCACTCGCGCGTGAGTCGCGCGCCGATCCAGTCGACGATCGCCTGCGCGGCACCTTCGTCGTACTTGCCGCGCTCTTCGTTGAACGCGGCGACCGGATCGGCGAAGACGTCGAAGTGATGGTTCATCCCGCGGCGTACGACGTAGGTGACGAGCGAGGGATCGTGCGCGCGAAGGATCGCGACGCAACGCTCTGGCTCGTCGCGCCCCATGATCCAGTCGTAGTCGCCCCATAGAACGAGCGTCGGCACGCGCACGCGATCCCACGCCGCTTCAACATCGAGCGCCTGCAGCTGCTGGTAATAGCGGATCGGGCGGCCGTACTGATGCGCCGGCGCGTCGTACCAGACGCGTGCAAGGTCCGGCTTGCGCGCAATTGCAGCGGCCGGCGTGAGGCCCTGCAGCAACACGAGATCGTAGAGCTCGGCGAACGACTTCATCGCCGCGTTGACTTCGGCGGGCGACTGTCCGGACAGCGTGAGGCGCTCACGCTCGATCGCGAGCATGTGTTCGTACCAGGTTCGCGTGAAGCCGCCGGTCGCGATGATCGCGCGCGGATGGAATTCCTGCGCGAGGAGCGGCACGAGCGCGCCGCCGACGCTCCCTCCGAAGAGGACCAGCCGCGTCGCGTCGGCGCCGGGATCTTCGAGCGCCGCGCGGATCCCCGCGCGAAATGCCGCCATGTCGTCGTCTAGATCGGTCGCCGAGCAATCGGGCCCGTTGCTGTCGCCGACGCCGGGCTTTTCGACGCGAACGAAGTGCGCCGGCACTCCGACCATCACCGCGCGCAGCATCTTCGCCCAGCCATCGCTTCGCGGCCCGAACGGTTGCTCGACCACGTCGCAGGAGAGCCACGGAATGAACACGACGACGGGCAATCGCCCGGGCACGCCGGCAGGGCGCGTCGTGTAGGTTCGAACGCGATAGCCCCGAGCGGTCGTTGCCTCACCGTAAACGACGTCGAGCCCGGGTATCGCCTCGTACGGCATTGGCGGGGCGCTAAGCTGCCGTGTCAGCGTAGTGCTGCCGCGGCGGACGGTGAGCTCGATCGTGTCACCGGCGCGCAGGCTGCGCAGGTATGCGCCGAACGCGATCGGATCGGCGAGTGGCTTGCCGTTCGCGGACACGATCTGGTCGTCCACGGCGAAGCCCGCCCTTTCGAGCGCCGACCGCGGCCGAAAGCGCAGGATCGTCGCTCCCTTGCTTCCGTCCGGCGGCGCGATGCTCGCGCCTAGATCGGCGCGGCGCCGCAGCGGCTCGTCCGTCGCCGCGGTCACGCACTTGCTGCATCCGAATCCCAGCGTCAGCGCGACGGCGAACCGGGCGAACATCCCGAAAACCATCGCAAACTCCGTTTCGAAGAACTGGAGGCGATGATCGGCGCGCTGAGTCGCGCGGGTCTTGCCGGATTCGAACGCAACACGGCCGATTTCGAAAGCGCCGTTCGTTCGCGCAGATTCGGCGGCGCGACTTCCTACCAGAAATGCTCGACGCGACTGGACAGGTGTCCAGGCGACCGGACGCGAGTCGCGGGCCGTGACGAGCTCGCGGCCGGGGCCGTCTGCGCGCGGTCGTCGTGTCGCTGATTTTGCGGTATTGTGTACGGGCTCATCGCATAATCAGTGACTTATGGTGTAATGCTGCCAATCAGGTACAACGGGCGCACCGAGTGGGCGAATAAAAGCCGGCCAAGAAAAAGCCCGCCGAAGCGGGCTTCTCCCGAACGCGTTGACTCCGAGCCGAGCTAGTTAACGCAATGCAGCGCGATTGGTGTACTTAGGTTCGACGTGGCGCACCCCGGTAAAGCATAACCAAGCCAAACATCCCCACCAGGCCGGAAAGCAGAATCATGCCCCACTCAGACAACGTCGGAACGGGCGTGAGCGCAGTCGATGGCTGCTGAGGTACTCCGCCCGAAAGGTTGAACCACAGCGGCGCATGACCCGAGAAACTGCTTGCAGGACCGCTATAGATGGACACTTCGCCGGGGTTAATCGCCGACTGGCCATCTCCGAACCCGGCAGACGCCGTGCTGTTATCGCTGATGCTCTCAAAGAAGAACCCTATCTGACCCTGTCCCGCAGGGACAGCGAACTGATCTGAGCGGACAACCAACTGAAACGTGCTGCGCACGCTGTAGTTAGTGGGAAAATGGCCCATTTGTTGCCAAGTGATGATCAGTTGGCCCGGCGTCGAGTTGTTGACAAAAACGTTTGAAGGTGCATCCGACCTGGAGTCGAGGTCGGTGAACTCGCCGGCGATCATCCGGCCGACAGTTTGCGTGTTGAGGGGCTCACTAACGAAGTCGTCGGCGCCGGCACCAAAAGTGACATAACCATTCGACCCGACGAACAGGCCGTTGAACGTGCCCCCGAAGAAATTAATGCTTTGCCCGGATCCCGGAAACGCCACGGGACCATCGAAGCAGTCATCGCAATTGCTCGAATTCGGCTGCAATGTGCCGAAAGTCGTTGTAAACAACGCCGCGACCGCGGGGGTCACACCGAACAACGCAACTGTGAGCACGAACAAGACCCTGCCCAGGCATCGTTTCATGACCAGATCTCCCCTAGTTGGTGAAACTGTCTCGAGCCGCCCCTTATGGCGGCCAGTTGACAACAACGATCCCGTTAGCGCCGAACCCCGTTATTCCGGTCGATCGCCCTAGCGACCCAACCCGCTGGGCTCCGCCCGAACACCCCCGACGAGAAGGGTAACAAGACGCCATCCAATAAGCGCGCATTTTCGGCTATTTCCCGTTTCGCGGCGCGGCACTGTTGGATTCCGGCAACTCGCGTGACCCGCGCGTCGCCGTCGGCTTGCGAAGGGTTGCCACGACTGTTTCCCCCCTTCGTTTCGGCTCGGTGCCAAATTGGTGCGACGACGGCCGGGGAATAGTTTAGCGGAATCGTGATGATTTGTTGGGCGTTGTAGATGGAAAATGATGGGCGGACGTACCTGTGCTAGAGCGCTGATTGCGGTATTGCGTCGGCGTGACGCCGAAGCGCGCCTTGAACGCACGGTTGAACGGGCCGATCGACCCGTAACCGCAGTCGAGGGCGATCGTGAGGACCGGCAGCGCATCGTCGGGTGGCGAGCCGAGCCTGCGGGCTGCTTCGTGGAGGCGGTACTCGTGCAGGAAATCGTTGAAGTTCCGGTAGCCGAGATGCTGGTTGATCGCACGACGCAGCAGGTATTCCTGCGTGTTCAGCTCGACGGCGAGCTCGCCGATGCCGAGACCCTCACGCCGCCATAGCGCTTTCGCGTCCATTTCGACGGCGACGCGGTTCGCAAGTGCCGCGGTGATCGCTCGTGAGCGCGACGCCGGCACACGCGTCACGCTCGCGCCGGCTTGCGGAGCCGGCAGGAGCGCGAGCCCGGCGCGCGGCGCAGGTTCACTGACGAGCTCGTCGACGCCGCCTCGCGCCACCACCTGCAGCAGCGCGAACGTGATCGCGACGAGCGCCGAGTGTCCAAGCGCAAGCCATCCCGCACTCGCTCCTGCGGGCCCGAAGATGAAATCGGACGCGGTCAGGGTTGCAAAGATTGCCATGATGATCGCAACGAAGACTACGCGCGCTCGCCGGCGCGACTCGACGAGGTCGACGCGCCACTCGCCGAGCGCCGCAAGCCCGGCGGCGAGCACGAGGAGGAACGCGGCGCCGCGGCCCGCGAGCAGCAACGCCTGGGCGATCGCTGGCTCGTCGCCGAGGAGACCAAGCCGGAACCGGCCCAGGTCCGCAGCGAGCGTAACCGCCGTCAGCGCGCCGGCCACCGTCCGGTGGAGCGGCCCAGCGTGGAAGTCCTCACGAAAAAGCGTCTGCGCCAGAATCCACAGCACCGCCGGCGTCGCAATGCACCAGGCGTCGAACGCCAGCGCGACCGGTCCGAACCAGCGCACCGCCATCGGCGCCGAGGAGACGGCGAAGGCTCCAATGCCCCCGATCGCGAACGCAAGGAGCGGCGCGGCCGCGGCACGCCGGCACGGCATGACTTTGCGGGTGGCAATCATCACGGCCGTCGACATCGCGAGCGCGAAGGTCGCGGTGCGCAGCAGGAGGTCGACCGGGATCGGAGCCGTCACGTCCGTGAGTTGGCAGGAGGCGATTTGTCGCGCAGGCTAACAATGCACCGCCCGGTCAGCCTCGCCGAATTCCGAATATTCGTCGCCGAAATCGAAAATCCGTGACCGATCTTGTGCTCGCGCGAGTCAATCGAGGAACAGATCGGGCAGGAGCGGCGCGCCGGCCTTGATCGCGTAGCGCGACAGATCCTTGATTCCGACCTGGGCGAGCACGCTCTCGTCGATGAAGAAGTTTCCCGTCGTGCTCCGCGCATCGCGGGTGAGGATCACGTGCGCGGCGTCGGCGACGATCGCCGGCCGCCGCATCATGTCGACGCGCTCGCTTGCCCCGGGAATCATCGCGATGGCGGCCGTGGCGATGACCGTGCGCGGCCAGAGCGCATTGATGCCGATCCCGTCGGCGCGGAACTCCTCGGCCATCCCCAGCACGCACAGGCTCATCCCGTACTTGGCGATCGTGTACGCGACGTGATCCTTGAACCATTTCGGATGGAGATTCGGCGGCGGCGCGAGTGTCAGGATGTGGGGGTTGCGTCCGGCCGCAGCGGAGGCCTTGAGGTGCGGCAGGCACGCCTGCGAGCAGAGAAACGTGCCGCGCGCGTTGACCTCGTGCATGAGGTCGAAGCGCTTCATCGGCGTGTCGAGCGTTCCCGTGAGGCTGATCGCGCTCGCGTTGTTGACGAGAATGTCGATGCCGCCGAAGCGCGCGACAGTGGCCTCCACTGCACTTCGGACGGACGCTTCGTCGCGTATGTCGCAGGCGATCGCAAGCGACGTGCCGCCGGCCTGGTCGACCGCCGAGGCGGCCGTGTGAATCGTTCCCGTGAGCTTCGGATGCGGTTCGACCGTCTTTGCCGCGATCGCGACGTTCGCTCCGTCCTGCGCGGCACGGACCGCGATCGCGAGGCCGATACCGCGCGAGCCCCCGCTCACGAACAGCGTCTTGCCTTCGAGGGTGTGCTTCGCCGGCACCCGGCCGCTCCTGGGCGTCATTCGCGTCCGAACTGCGGCGCGCGCTTCGCGAGAAACGCGCTGATGCCTTCGACGAAGTCTGCGTTCGCCGAGCAATCGGAAAAACTTATCGCCTCGGCCTGCAGCTGCTCGGAGAGCGATCGTGCACCCGATTCGCGAACGAGGCGTTTCGTGTTGCGCGTTGCCGTCACCGGACCGCTCGCGATCGAGCGCGCGATCGCCGCAGTCGTCGCGTCGAGCTCGGCGCGCGGGACGACCTTGTTGACGAGCCCGAGCGTGAGCGCGTCGGCGGCGCCGAAGCGCTCGCCGAGAAGAAAGATTTCCATCGCCTTGCGCATTCCGACGAGCCGCGGCAGCGACCACGAGCCTCCGCCGTCGGGCGTGAGCGCGATCTGCTTGTACGCGGAAGCGAAGTACGCATCGTCGGACGCCACCACGATGTCGCAGGCGTTCATCAACGACAGCCCGAACCCCGCGACTGCGCCATGCACTCGACCGATCACCGGATGGGGCATCCGGTGCAGGCATTCGATCGCCGCGTGCAGTCGCTCGACCATCCGCCGGAATCCGTCGCGGCGCGTCGAGGGCGGCTCGTCGAGGTGTGTTGCGAACGTCCGGATGTCGCCGCCCGCCATGAAGTGCTTGCCGGCGCCCTGCACGACGACGACGCGCAACGCGTCATCGGCGGCGACTTCGGCCGTTCGCGCAACGAGAGCGTCGACCATCGCGAGGTCGAGCGCGTTGAGCGCGTCCGGGCGATTGAGCGTCAGCGTCGCGACGGTCCCGTCGCGGACGAGCAGCACGGTGTCGTTCATCGGATCGTTTCGGGAGAAGCGTGCGGTGCGCGGGCTGCCGCGGCCGATTTGGCCAATGAGGGCCGAGGGCACGAGGGTCACGCCGATTCTAGCACTTCTTCAATGCTCGCCTTCGCGGTGCGCCTTGAACGGGCTCGCGGCTTCGAGGTCGTTCACGGCGTGCGCGACGTCGACGCGCTCGCGCGCGCAGAACGCCGCGATCGCGCGCGCGAATTCGGGGTCGGCGATCGCGTGTGCGGAACGCGTCGCGATCGGCGTGAGTCCGCGGGCGAGCTTGTGCGCGCCCTGCGCGCCGCCTTCGAAATGGCCGATGCGCCGCTCGATGCAGAACTCGATTGCCTGGTAGTAACAGGCCTCGAAATGCAACCCGGGAATCGCCTCGGTCGTTCCCCA
>DASSGI010000106.1:0-4532 GCA_035857655.1 Casimicrobiaceae bacterium
CGCGTTCTCGCCGAGCGTGATCATGCCGATGAGGACAGCCTCGGGCGATATCCAGGCCGATTCCGGTATTCGCGGCGCGTCGCCCCGCAGTCGATAGATTGGCATGTCTCGAATTCGTTCGCGGGATTTTGGTGAAGGCGACTCGCGCGTCAACTCAGGCCGGTCACCGGCAACGCCGCACCGTGGATCGCGCGCGCTTCATCGGAGGCGAGGAACACGATCACGTTGGCGAGATCCGCCGGCGCGATCCAGCGCGACGGGTCGGCCTTCGGCATTCCGGCACGATTCTCCGGCGTGTCGATGATCGTCGGCAGCACGCAGTTGACGTTGATGTTCTTGTCGCGGAGCTCGGCCGCCATCGTTTCGGTCAGCCGGATCACCGCGCTCTTCGCTGCCACGTACGCGCCCATCTGCGCGACACCTTTTTGCGCGGCGAACGCGCCGACGTTGACGATCTTCCCGCCGCCGCCCTCGATCATCTGCGGGACGAGCGCGCGCACCGCATGCAGAAGCGTTCGGACGTTGATGTCCAGCAGGAAATCCCAATCCGCGTCGGACGTCTCGTGCACCGGCGCGCCCATCCGGAAGCCGCCGGCAATGTTGCACAGGACGTCGATCCGTTCGAAGCGCGAACGAGCAAGCTTCACCGCGGAATCGAGCGCCGCCTGATCGAGGAGATCGGCAGTGACGAACAGCCGGCGCGCGCTCTCCGCGCCCAATGCCGCGGAAAGCGATTCCTTCGTGCGTCCGACGACGACGACGTTCGCGCCGCGCGCTTCGAACGCCGATGCGATCGCGCGGCCGAGATTGCCGGCGGCGCCGGTGATGAAAACTGTTTGGGTCGAGGTCGTCATCGCAGACCGTGGCAAGGCCTATGCACTAATTCTTTGCTGCGCGTGTACCCCGGTCGAATGCGGAATCGCAGGCGCGGGCAAGCGTGATGTCGAGCTCGGTCAGGCCGCCGGCGTCGTGCGTCGTCCAGGTGATCTCGACCCGGTTGTAGACGTTCGTCCAATCAGGATGGTGGTTGCTTTTCTCCGCGGCGAGAGCGACTTCGGTCATGAATCCGAATGCTTGGGCAAAATCGGCGAACGCGAACTTGCGCGATATCGCGCCGGTGAGCTCGTCGTAGCGCCACTCCGGCAGTTCGGCGACCCGCTCCCTGGCCGCGTTGGCTCCGAGCTTTTTCATGAGCGCCTCCTTTCGCTGCCGGCATACGGTCGGGTATGACGCGAGTTTGCCACAGCGTCGAGCACTCGGGCGAGGCCGCCGCCGTCGTGGCCTTTGTTGCGCCCCACGACGCCGGCCGGCACACTAGCGCACGAAAAGTCGTCTCTGACCCTATTTTCAGCTCCGCCTGGAGAACCCTCCCGTGGCGCAACTCCTGTTCAAGAACGCACGCGTTTTCGATGGCACGAGCGACGAGTGCCGCGACGGCATGTTCGTCCGCGTCGCCGACGGGCTCATCCAGGAGATTTCGCCGAAGCCGATGAGCGCGCCCGACGCGCAGGCGATCGACGTCGGCGGCCGCACGCTGATGCCCGGGCTGATCGACGCGCATCTTCATGCTTACGCGAGTGACGTGTCGGTGCAGAAGGTCGAGGCGATGGGTGAAGCGTACCGGACCGCGCACGCGGTGCGCATGCTGGGCCACGCGCTCGACTGCGGGTTCACGAGCGTCCGCGACATCGGCGGCGGCGACTATTCGCTCGCGAAGGCGATCGCCGACGGCCTCGTTCGCGCGCCTCGCTTCTTCTACGCCGGCAAGATGCTGTCGATGACGGGCGGCCACGGCGACTTTCGCCAGATCGACGAACGCCCCCACCATCACACGATGTGCGCGTGCGGGCACGTGAACTCGTTCTGCACGATCGCCGACGGCGTCGACGCCGTGATCCGCGCGACGCGCGAGGAGCTACGGCAGGGCGCGCATTGCATCAAGATCATGGGCTCCGGAGGTGTCGCGTCGCCGACGGATCCGATCTGGATGAACCAGTATCGCGAGGACGAGATCCGCGCGATCGTTCACGAATGCACCGAGCGGCGCACGTACGTCGCCGCGCACTGCCATCCGGCGAGCGCCGTGCGGCGTTGCGTCGAATACGGCGTGCGCTCGATCGAGCACGGGACGCTGATCGACGACGAGACCTCCCGCTTCGTCGCCGAGAAGGGCGCGTACATCGTGCCGACGATGGTCGTGATCTTCGCGCTGGTCGAGCTCGGCCGCGAGCTCGGTTTTCCGCCACAGAGCCAGGAGAAGGCGGAGTACGCGTTCACGCAGGCGATCTCGGGGATGGACTCGATGCGCCGGGCGGGGGTCAAGGTCGGATTCGGCACCGATCTGCTCGGTTCGACTTACGTCCGGCAGTGCCGTGAGTTCACGCTGCGCAGCGAAGTGTTCGCGCCGCTCGAGATCCTGCGGCAGGCGACCTCGGTCGGCGCGGAGCTCATGATGATGCAGGGCAAGCTCGGCTGCATCGCGCCGGGCGCATTCGCCGACCTCCTCGTCGTCGACGGCGACCCGACGCGCGACATTTCGCTGCTCGCGGCCGATGGCAGGAACCTGCGCGCGATCGTGCGCGCCGGCGAGCTCGTCAAGAACGAGCTGCGCTAGGGAAATTGGGGTCAGAGACGATTTCTTGCGCCGCCGAAAATCGTCTCTGACTCTACTTTCCCAAGGTATGCTCCGAACATCATGAGCGCCGCATCCTGCTTCCGGCTGCCGAAAATTCTTCTGCCGCGTCCGGGAATCGACCTCCGCAAGTGGGCAGTCATCGCCTGCGATCAGTACACGTCGGAACCCGGCTATTGGGAGAACGTGGCGCGCGAGGTCGGGGACGCGCCGTCGACGTTCAACCTGATCTTTCCCGAGGTGTATCTCGGCGCGGCGGACGCCTCGCTACGGATCCGCCGGATCCAGGACACGATGCGCAGTTATCTCTCGAACCGGGTGTTCGACGAGCGTGACGGCGCAATCTACATCGAGCGAACGCTCGGGAATCGAGTTCGCCGCGGACTGATGCTCGAGCTCGACCTCGAGCAATACGATTTCAGCAGCAAGTCCGCTAGCCCGATTCGTCCGACCGAAGGCACGATGGTCGAGCGGCTCGCACCGCGCATCGAGGTGCGCCGCGGCGCCGAGCTGGAGCTTCCGCACATCCTGGTGCTGATCGACGACCCGGAGCGCACGGTGATCGAACCGCTCGGCGGCGAGCGCCAAGCGCTGACGAGGCTTTATGCAACGGATTTGATGCTTGGCGGAGGGCATGTCGCGGGATTCGCGGTCGACGCGGGACGCGCCGAGCGAGTCGCGAAGGCGCTGCACGCGCTGGCGAATCCTGCGGCGTTTGCGAAACGCTACGGTGTGGCCGAATCGACCGCGGTCATGCTCTTCGCGATGGGCGACGGCAACCACTCGCTCGCCACGGCGAAAGCCTATTGGGAAAGCATCAAGCGGACGGTCGGCAACGACCATCCGAGCCGCTATGCGCTCGTCGAGGTCGAGAACATTCACGATCCGGCGCTCGAGTTCTCGCCGATCCATCGGTTGCTGTTCGGCGTGACCGCCGACGTCCGCGCCGCGATGGCGGAGGAATTCGGCAGCCGGATGTCGTGCAGCGACCTCCCGACCGCTGATGCAATGCGCGAGCGCGTGAATGCTGCGCGCGGCCCGAGCCACGTCGCCGGATTGATCGGACCGGGACGGCGCTTCAGCGTGATCGAGATCGCGGACCCGCTATCGACGCTCGCCGTCGGGACGTTCCAGTCGTTCGTCGATCGCTTCGTCGAGCGCGGTGGCGCGACGCATGTCGATTACGTTCACGGCGACGACACGCTCGAGCGACTCGCGAGCGACAGCCACAATGTCGGGCTGCACCTTCCCGCGCTCGGCAAGAGCGATCTGCTGCGGATGGTCGTGCGCGAGGGGCCGCTGCCGCGCAAGACGTTCTCGATGGGCGAGGCCGACGAGAAGCGGTTCTACATCGAGGCGCGGCGTATCCGTTAGCGCTACAGCGTTCCGGCGAGAACCTGCGCCAGCCGCCACAGATACGGGAGCAGAAACGCGGCGAACACGCCGTGCAGCCCGAACGCGAGTCCCGCGTACGTGCCCGCCTCGGGGTTGACCTGGAACGCGCGCGCCGTGCCTATCCCGTGCGCGGCGAGGCCCAGTGCGAAACCGCGCGCGCGCATGTCTCGGACGCCCACCGCGTCGAAGACGAACTTGCCGAGCGCGGCACCGATGATTCCGGTGGCGACGGTGAACACGGCAGCAAGTGCTGCGACGCCGCCGGTCCGTTCGGCGATGCCCATCGCGATGGGTGCAGTAACGGACTTCGGCGCGAGGGACGCGAGCGTCCCCGGTGATGCTCCAAGCGCCCAGGCGATGCCGACCGCGGTCGCGAGCGCGACGGCGGATCCGACGGCAAGCGTGCCGGAGACAGGGAGCGCAAGCCTGCGCACCGTCGGCCACGCTCGGGCGAGCGGAACTGCGAGTCCGACGACGGCCGGACCCAGCAGAAAGTGGACGAACT
>DASSGI010000107.1:0-5096 GCA_035857655.1 Casimicrobiaceae bacterium
CTCCGGGCTTCACGAGACCCGGGCGCCCTTCGGCTTACGCGACGCGCTACCCTTCGCGGCGCATCACGCGCGCGGCTCGGACTGCCGCGTCAGGCGCGCAAGTCCGAGGTGATCCGCTCGGCGCGCAGCGTGGTCGCGAAACGGTTGCGGGCTCGCAGTCGATCGTCGTTGACGATGCCGCCGATCGTGCCGGCGATCACCATGACCACGCCGGCAAGCGGAAGCACGAGGATCAGGCCGGTGATGCCTGCGACCGCTCCGCCGACGAAGATCAAAACGACGGTCGGCAGCGGGTGCATGTGAAGGCTCCGGCCGACGGTGAGCGGCATGAACACGAAATCGTCGAGCAGCCGCACGAACAGGAAGAGCGCGATCGCCGCATAAACGACCCACGGGTCCGACGGGAAGTCGGTGGCGGCAACGAGCACGACGATCGCGCAGCCGATCACCGAGCCGACGAACGGAACCCATGCGAGGACGGCGGCCATCAGCCCGAGCGCGAACGCGCCCGGGACGCCGATCACGAGGAGCCCGAGACCGAGGCAGATCGTGTCGAGCATCGTGAGCTTCAGCAGCCCCTGAAAATAGGCACGAGCCGTCGCGTCGACGCGATCGACCATGTAGAGCGTTCGCTCGTAGTACGCATTCGGAACCGCGTCGGTGCAGAACTTGAGAAAGCGGCGCCCGTCGCGCAAAAAGAAAAACGCGAGAAACGGCGCGAGCAGCACCGCGGGAAGAGACACCGCCGCGCCGAGCAGCGTGTCGGTCAGCTGGTCCTGCGCGTAGAAGCCGCTGAACGCCGCGATCTTCTTCGCCATCTGCGCGTGGAATTCGGCGCGCTTCAGGAACGCGAACTGCGCTTCCAGCATGATCAGCGTCTTGTCCAGCAACTGCTGGCCGCCGGCAAGATAGCGCGATACGGCTTCCTCGCCGCTCACGGCCTGAGCGGCGAGCCACGGCAGCGTCGGAATCATCGCGACGATCGCGGCGATGGCGAACACTCCGGCGACGATCGCCGCGGAGGTCTCGCGCTCGATGCCGGCGAGCGTCAGCCTGCGCACTGCCGGGAACAGCGCGTAGTAGAGGATGATCGCCAGCAGAAACGGCACGACGAACCACAGCGCCTGGCGCAGCAGCACGAGCATCAGCGTCGTGCAGGCGATCGTCGCCGTCCACACGAGCGGACCGGACGACAGATACCGGCTCGACCCGACGTTCGCGGCTCTCGGGGATTTCACATCGGTTTCCGATCCGTGGACGCGGAGCGGTCGCGAAGCTGCCTGCCGAGCTGCCGGGCGAGCTGCAGCGCGATCTTCGATGCGACGACCGCGTGCGTGTCGAGCAGGCTTTCGAAATCGCCGCGAGAGAGCGAGGCGAGCACGCAATCCTCGGCGGCGCGCGCTTGCGCGGCACGGGGCGCGTCGTCGAGCAGCGCAAGCTCGCCGAAAATGACGCCGGATCCGATCTCGGTGATCTTGCCGGTCTCCGGCTCGCCCTGGCGGCAGATCAGCACGCGACCGGTGATGACGGCGTAGACCGTTTGTCCTTCCTCGCCCTCGTCGAAGATGATCTCGCCCTTCACGAAGCGGCGCTCGTGCAGCATCCCGTCGACGACGCGCAACTCCGAGCGCGAAAGCGTCGCGAACAGGAAAAGCTGCCGGAGCGTGCCGAGACGCGGCGTTTCCTTGCGATCCCCGAAGAACCCGAGCATCGACCACCCTCCCCGAGCGCCCCGCCTGGGGCGACGGTCGTCACTCTACAACAGGTGGCCGGGGACGGGACGTGAGCCCGCTGGGCCGCTCCCAAGGGCGAACAAGCCCCGAAGCGCGAAGGGTAGTCCAGTGAGCCGGCTCGCCCGGGGGGCTATTTGCAGTGCGGCCGTTGCGGCGGCGGCGATGACTCGGAATCGCGGCTCGCTCCCGCTTCCGCGATGCGCTGCAGGTAGCGGCGCCACATCTCGTCCTGGTTGACGCCCAGCGTGTACAGGTAGTCCCACGAGTAGATGCCGGTGTCGTGGCCGTCGGAGAATTTCGGTCGCACCGCGTAGAGGCCGACGGGCTCGAGCTCGGTGATCTCGACGTCCTTCTTCCCGACCTGAAGCACTTCCTGCCCCGGTCCGTGCCCGCGCACTTCCGCCGACGGCGAATAGACGCGAAGGAACTCGCACGGCAGCCGGAAGCGCTTGCCGTCGGTGAACGCGATCTCGAGCACGCGTGACTTCTGGTGCAGCAGGATCTCGACAGGTGTCGGATCGTCGCGGTTCAGTCCAGCCATCGGTCGTCCAGAGCTCCGGCAGTCAATCCCAGCGATCGTCGCGCACCTGAACCTCGCCTTCGTGGACGCGGACGGGAAACGTGTCGGTCGGTTCGTACGCAGGTGCGCTGAGCGCTTCGCCGGTGCGAATCGAGAATCGCGCGCCATGCCGCGGACAGACGATCACGTCGCCCTCGACACAGCCCCCCGTCAACTGCCCCGCGTCATGCGTGCACACGTCGGCGATCGCATAGTACTCGCCGCCCAGGTTGAACACGGCGATCTGCGCTCCGTCGACATCGGCCACGCGCCATTCCCCCGGCGCGAGCTCGGCGGCGCGCGCGACCGTCACCCAATCGCTCATTGCGGGCCCTAGATCGATACGACCTCGATGTCGGGCTCGATCTGGCGCACCAGGCTCTCGATGCCGGCAAGCGTACCCGAGATCGAGCTCGGGCAGCTGCCGCACGCGCCCTGGTAGTGCACGGTCAGGCGGTCGCCTTCGAGGCCGATCACGTGGAGGTCGCCGCCGTCACCCTGCAGGTAAGGCCGGATGCGCTCGTCGAGGAGCTCGTTGATCCGGTCGAGCCGCTCCTGGTCCTCGGGCGTGAGCTCCGCCAATACCGGCGCTGCCGCGGCGGTCATGCGCGCGGAGTGCTCGTCTGCGGATGGCGCGGCGCGTATCGGCTCGGCGACGAGCCGGCTCAGGATCCGCCAGTCAGCGCCGCCATCCTGCGTGATCGTGATCCAGCGATCGACGTAGAAGACGTTCGTGACGTTCGGTATCGCGAACAACGCCGCGGCGAGAGAATCGTCCTTCGCGTGCTCGGCGTCTTCGTACGAGCGCGTGATTCCCCAGGTCAGCGGCTCCCGAAGGATGAACTTTTTCGCGTTCGGGTTCGGCGTGTCCTCGATGTCGTCGATTCTGGGCATCTGGGGTCCCGCTCAAGCTCCGCCGATCGGAGCGTGCATCGGGTCGTCTTCGCTTTCCGTCGTCGTCTTCGCAACCGCGTTGAGCGCGGCGGAGAGCGTGTGCCACGGCAGGATCGCGCACTTCACTCGCGTCGGCAGGTCGCGCACGCCCGCGAAGACCGAAAGCCGTCCGAGGTGCACGAGTCCTTCGGGGGTGCTCTTTCCGGTTGCCATCTCGCGGAACTCCCCGATCAGCGTTTCCGCCTCACTGCGAGACTTGCCTTTGACCGCGACCGTCATCATCGACGCCGAAGCCTTGCAGATCGCGCATGACTCGCCTTCGAAGCCGATCGTGCCGATCCGCTCACCGTCGAGGTTGAACGCAACGTCGATGCGGTCGCCGCACAGCGGATTGTGCCCTTCGGCGTGATGCGTCGCGTTCGGCAGCGCGCCGTAATTGCGCGGCTTGCGGTTGTGATCGAGGATCACTTCCTGGTAGAGCGCCTTCGGGTCGGCCATTACGCGAACACCTTCTGGACGTTGCGAATGCCGGCGACGAGCGCGTCGACCTCGGCCATCGTGTTGTAGAGCGCGAATGACGCACGCGATGTCGCAGGGACGTGGAAGCGCTGCATCACCGGCTGCGCGCAGTGGTGGCCGGTGCGCACGGCGATCCCTTCCTCGTTGAGCAGCGTCCCGACGTCGTGCGGATGCACGCCGTCGATCGTGAACGAGATCACCGACGCCTTGTGCGCCGCCGTGCCGACGATGCGCACGCCCTTCATCCGGCTCATCTGTGCGGTCGCGTACTCGAGAAGCTCGTGCTCGTGCGCCGCGATCGCGTTCATGCCGATCGCCGACAGGTAATCGACGGCGGCGCCGATGCCGACGGCGCCGGCGATCGGCGGCGTTCCGGCTTCGAGCCGGTGCGGGAGCGTGTTGTACGTCGTCTTCTCGAACGTCACCGACAGGATCATGTCGCCGCCGCCCTTGTAGGGATTCATCTGCTCGAGTAGCGCTGCCTTGCCGTGCAGGATGCCGATGCCGGTCGGGCCGCACATCTTGTGTCCTGAAAACGCGTAGAAGTCGCTGTCGAGGTCCTGGACGTCGACCTCGAGATGCGGAACCGCCTGCGCGCCATCGACCAGCACCGGTACCCCGCGCGCGTGCGCGAACGCGATCATCCTCTTCACCGGATTGATCGTTCCGAGCGCGTTCGACACGTGCATGACGCCGACGAACTTCGTACGTGCATTGAAGAGCTTCTCGTACTCGTCGACGATCAGCTCCCCGGCGTCGTCGACGGGGACCACGCGAATCCGCGCGCGCTTCTCTTCGGCGAGCATCTGCCACGGCACGATGTTCGAATGATGCTCGAGCGTCGTCAGGATGATCTCGTCGCCCTCGCCGATGAACTTGCGGCCGTAGCCGTTCGTCACGAGGTTGATCGCATCGGTCGTTCCGCTCGTGAAGGTCACCTCGCGGTCCTCGCGCGCATTGATGAAGCGCTGGACCTTGCGCCGCGCTTCCTCGTATTCGTGCGTAGCGGTCTCCGAGAGGTAGTGGACGCCGCGGTTGACGTTCGCGTGCTCCGTCGTCTGGTAGCGGACGAGGCGGTCGATCACCTGCCGCGGCATCTGGGAGGACGCCGCATTGTCGAGGTAGACGAGCGGATGCCCGTTGACCTCGAGCCCGAGGATCGGGAAGTCGGCACGAATGCGCTCGACGTCGTACGCCGGCGCGCCTTGGGTTCTCACGGCTCTGCGAAGCGCAGTCATGGCTGTTGTGTCCGGGCGAGCAGCGTGGCCTCGAGGCGCTGGCGCAGCGATGCCACCGGGATGCGATCGACGATTTCGGCGCCGAACGCGTAGGTCAACAGATTGCGCGCGGCGGCGTCGGAGAGCCCGCGGCTGCGCAGATAGAAGATCGCG
>DASSGI010000108.1:0-4170 GCA_035857655.1 Casimicrobiaceae bacterium
GTAAGAGCTTTCGCGGACGACGGGCTTTCCGCGCCGTTCCCAGCCGATCGTCAGGTACGTGTGCGTTGCGCGGTTCGGCAGAATCTCGTATCCGGCGATGCCGTCTTCGACGATCGGAAGGAGGTCGAACGAAAGTCCTGCCGGCAGCGAATGGAGCGCCGCGGCAGCGGCAAGATGCGCGCGAACGATCGGAAAGAGATCCTTCGCTTGAGAGATTCGCGGGCGAAAGACGTTGGACATGTCCGACGTGCTGCAGCGATGACTCGATGTCGGGCGAGTTGTGCGCAACAAGCTGCGGTGGGCAGATTGGACCATGGTTGACTGCGGAACGCCATAATTTTTTTGGCCTAAGCCTATGGCGGGTGGGCAGTTCGCGACGGAGCGAGCACGGCCGGATGTCGCGCTGCGGTGGCCGGGCGGGCCGGTCCGCAATATCCGGTAAAATGTCCCAGTTGCATCGTTTTTCCGAAATCTCGTCGAATTTCCCTCGTAGCTGACCGCCGCGACGGTGGCCCTGAATGGCCTCCGGCTGGCAGCCCAATCCGATCCCCGAATCTGCCCATGCGAGTGTTCAACTTCAGCGCGGGACCCGCGGTGCTCCCCGAACCCGTCCTCGAGCAAGCCGCCGCCGAAATGCTCGACTGGCACGGGAGCGGCATGTCGGTGATGGAAATGAGCCACCGTGGCAAGGAGTTCATCGGCATAGCGGACAAGGCCGAAGCGGACTTGCGCACGCTGCTCGCGATTCCGGCCGGCTACGAAGTCCTCTTCCTCCAGGGGGGCGCGATCGCCGAGAACGCGATCATTCCGATGAACCTCCTCGCCGGGAGGAAGGTCGCCGACTACGTGAACACCGGGGAATGGTCGAAGAAGTCGATCAAGGAAGCGAAGAAGTACTGCGCCGTCAACATCGCTGCGTCCTCCGAGGACGAGAACTTCACGTACGTGCCGCCGCAATCGTCGTGGAAGCTCTCCGAGGACCCGGCGTACGTGCACGTCTGCACGAACGAGACGATCGGCGGCGTCGAGTACCAATGGACGCCGGATACCGGCCGGGTCCCGCTCGTTGCCGACATGTCGTCGCACATCCTGTCGCGCGTCATCGACGTCACGAAGTACGGAGTGATCTACGGCGGCGCGCAGAAGAACGCGGGCCCCGCGGGGCTCACGCTGGTGATCGTCCGCAACGATCTGCTCGACCGCGCGCTGCCCATCACGCCGTCGGCTTTTTACTGGAAGGAGCAGGCTGCGGCCGATTCGATGGTCAACACGCCGCCGACCTACGCGATCTACATCGCCGGCCTGGTCTTCGAGTGGCTGCTTGCCCAGGGCGGCGTCGCGGCGATCGAGCAGAAGAACATCGCCAAGGCGAAGCTTCTCTACGACTACCTCGACACGACGCGCTTCTACACGACCACCGCGCGCAAGGCCGACCGCTCGCGGATGAACGTGTGCTTTCGCCTTCACGACGAAACGCTCGACGAGGCGTTCCTCAAGGGCGCGAAGGCGGCCCGGATGGACCAGCTCAAAGGCCATCGTGCGGTCGGCGGCATGCGCGCGTCGATCTACAACGCGATGCCGATCGAAGGCGTGCGCGCGCTGGTCGACTACATGAAGGCGTTCGAGCAAAAGCATGGCTGAACCCGCGACGGCGAAGTACCAGATCCTGACGCTCAACCAGATCTCGAACCACGGCCTCCACCGCTTGCCGAGCGGACGTTACGCGGTCGGCAAGGCGGTCGAGCAGCCCGACGCGATCCTCGTTCGCTCGCACGACATGCATGCGATGGCGATTCCGCCGAGCGTCAAGGCGATCGGGCGCGCGGGCGCCGGAACCAACAACATCCCCGTCGCCGAGATGTCGAGGCGCGGCGTGCCGGTCTTCAACGCGCCCGGCGCCAACGCGAACGCGGTGAAGGAGCTCGTTCTCGCGGCGCTTCTCATCGCGGCGCGCAACGTCATGCCCGCGCTCTCGTACGTCGCGGCGCTCGACCCGAGCGCGACGGATCTCGAAAAGCGCGTCGAAGACGGCAAGAAGCAGTTCGCCGGCGTCGAGCTTCCGCACCGGACGCTCGGGATCGTGGGCCTGGGCGCGATCGGCAGCCTCGTCGCCGACACCGCGATCAAGATGGGGATGAAGGTGATCGGCTTCGATCCGGAGATCACTGTCGACGCCGCATGGCGGCTTCCGTCGAGCGTGCGCCGCGCGCACGGAATCGAGGAGCTGCTGAAGCAATCCGACTTCGTCACGCTGCACGTGCCGCTGACGCCGGCGACCCGCGGCCTGATCGACCCGACGCGGATCGCGGCGATGAAGGCGGGGAGCGTGCTTTTGAACTTCGCGCGCGATGGTCTCGTCGACGAGGAGAGCCTGCTCGCCGCGCTGCGCTCCGGGAGAATCAAGTATTACCTCTGCGATTTCCCGAGCGCGCGGCTGATCGGCGAGCCCGGCGTGATCGCTCTCCCGCATCTCGGCGCGTCGACCGAGGAGGCCGAAGAGAATTGCGCGGTGATGGTCGTCGACCAGGTGCGCGAGTTCCTCGAGACGGGCGCGATCGTCAACGCCGTCAACTTTCCGAATGTCGAGATGGCGCGCGAATCGCCGTATCGCGTCGCGATCGCGAACGCGAACGTCCCCAACATGCTGGGGCAGATCTCGACGGCGATGGCTCGCGCCGGCTTGAACATCCACAACATGGTCAACAAGTCGCGCGGCGAGATGGCCTATACGCTGGTCGATGTCGACAGCCCGGTCGCCCCGGCGGTGATCGAGGCGATCTCGGCGATCGACGGCGTCCTGTCGGTGCGCTCGATCCAGGAGCGCGAGTCGGCGTAGCCGTCCTGGCCGGCTGTCGCCGCACGAGAGGCTGCCTCCGTCCGGAAGATGACCCGCGGCGTCCGCTACTACTCGTATCGCGACCATTCGGGGTACGGGCTCGCGGCACTCGCGTACGTGCGCGCTCTGCACAGCGCAGGCGTCCCCGTCTGGTGGACGCCGCTCGTCTGGCGAGACGGCCGCCACCATCCCTGGCGCCTGGGCGAAGGACTCGACGCGCTGCCGATCGCGCACGACGCCGCAAACGACGCCGCGCTGCAGGACCTCGCTGCGATGGTCGCCGCGACCGGCCCGAAGGCCTACGACACGGCGATCGTGCACACGGTGCCCGAGCATTGGCCGGCGTTCGTCGAGCGCGGCGAGCGCAATATCGGCTACACGGTATGGGAGACCGATACGCTCCCGGCACACTGGCGAGCGCTGCTCGAGAGGGCCGACAAGATTCTCGTTCCGAGCGCCGCCAACAAGACGTTGTTCGAGAGCGCGAATATCGCGCCGCGCGTCGCCGCCGTTCCGCACATCCGTCGCCATGCCTGGAGCGCGGATTCGGCCGCCGGCCGGACGCTGCGTCGCGAGCTCGGCGTGCCCGACGATCATTTCGTGTTCTATTCGATCAACGTCTGGGACCCGCGCAAGGCGATCGACGATCTCGTCGCGGCGTTCGCCCGCACGTTCTGCGGCGACGACAAGGTGACGCTCATCGTGAAGACGTCGAGCTACCCGCACGAGCACGGCTGCGACCGCGTATCGAAGGACACGATCCCCGAGCGCGTGCGCAAGTTGAACGAGTCGACCGCGCGCGCTCGCGCAACGCTCGCCGGCGCACATCGTCGCGATCGCCGCGAACGGCGTCACCGGGCGACTGATCGATGCGCTGCACATAACCGGCGACTGCTTCGTCACGCTGTCGCACGGGGAAGGCTGGGGGCTCGGCGCATTCGACGCCGCCACGCTCGGGAAGCCGGTGCTGATCGCTCCGTACGGAGGGCCGGCCGAGTATCTGCCGCGCGACTACCCGGGGTTCATCGAATACACGATGGTTCCCGTCTCGGGCTGGACGGCGGAAGCTTCGTTCGGAGCGCCGCAGCGCTGGGCACAACCCGACGCGCTGGACGCGGGTCGGAAGCTTCGCCGCGCTGTGGTGCGTCAGGCGGACTTCCTCGAGGCGGCCGCGATTGCCGCCGAGCGAATCGCCAACCGCTATGCCGAGCCGCTCGTCGCCCGAACGCTCGTCGCTGCGCTCGATGACTGAAGTACCGAACGCTTTTCATTTCGTCTTCGGCCTCGCTCCGCAGACGGCGCCAATGCACGTCGTTCATTACCTGTGCCTCGAG
>DASSGI010000109.1:0-5144 GCA_035857655.1 Casimicrobiaceae bacterium
CGACATTGCGAGGCGTGCTCCGCGTCTCGGTGACGCGAATCCCTGAGCCTCCGGCCTTACGCGGGCAGCGCTGCCCGCCGCAGCGCCGCTGCCCAGGCGGCGCCCGTCTCGAAGTCCTTCGCCGGAGAGCGCGCGAGATACCCGCCGACAGTGAGCAAGGGATCGAGCTCGCGCAGTTCGGCAACGGTGTCGCGCGCCTCGTCCATGCGCCCCAACTCGGAAGCCGCGATTGCGATCACGCGCAGCGTGGACGCGTGCGTGCGATTTGCCCGCAGCGAGCGGCGTGCCAGTTCGATCGCGCGCTCGTACTCGCGCGCCGACAGAGCGGCGGTGGCACACAGCGAGTCGTAGTAATAGCGCCACGGGTCGAGCGGCGAGAGCGCCACGGCGCGCGCGGTCTCCTCCATCGCCTCGCGTCCGCGGCCCTGGAATGCCCATAGCGTTCCGCGATGCAGCCAGGCGAGACCCGCATTGGGATTCCTTTGCAGCGCAAGATCGTAGCTGCGCTTCGCGAGATCGTGGCGGCGCTGCAGATTCGTGTGGACCATGCCCTTGACGGTCAACGCGAGCGAGTCCCCGTCGTCGATGTCGAGTGCGCGGTTCACGCAGTCGAGTGCCGCGGTGGCCTCGCGGTCGAGGCTTTCGAACCAGCCCTGCGTAACTCTGAACACGTGCCACTCCGCGAGATACGCGTAGGGCGCGGCGAAGCGCGGGTAACGCTCGATAAGATGCTCGAAAGCGCGGCGACTCTTGTCGAAATCGCGCCGATCGCTACGGTGCATCAAACCGATGCCGCCCAGCAGGAGGGTGCCCGCATCGAGCGTCGGCAGCGAGTGCGTCGTCGTGCGGACGATCTCCGTGTTCAGGACGGCGTCGCTCGCTCCGGAGACCAGCGCGCCGATCAGCTCGCCATCCTGCGCGAGGAGCCCGCGTACCGGCCCACGGAAATTCTTCGCCCACATCACGTCGTTGCTGCGCGTGTCCGCAAGCTCGACGTTGACGATCAGCGAATCGCCGACGACGCGGTAACCGCCCGACAGTACGTAGGTGGCGCCGAGGTACGTGCGTACGTCCTCCAATCGCAGCTTGCGCCCGCGGAATGCCGTCGTCGACAAGCGCGATACCACCCGCAACTCCGCCGCCCGCGACAGCGCGGCGATCACCTCGTCGGCGATGATCTCGCCGACGGCGAGGAATTCGCGTCCGCCGCTTCGCTGGGTGAACGGAACGACGGCGAGCGTGGGCCGGAGCCGCATCTGGTCGTCGGGCGAAGGAGCGAGACCCTTCCGCGGTCCGAGCCGATACGCGCGAAGCGGCACCGTGATGTTCTTCAGGTGACAACTGCCGAGGTCCTCGATGTCGCCGTCGAGGCCCGCCGTCAATACGTCGCGCGCCGCTGCCGAGACGATCGTCTCGCCGGGTCCGGCGAGCCCCGCCAGCCGCGCCGCCACGTTGACGCCGTGGCCATAGAACGCGACGTCGTCGGTCAGGATGTCGGCCGCGTGGATGCCGATTCGCAGCAGCACACGGTCGTCCGGCTGCAGGTTCGCAGAAAGCTCCGCGCAACGCTGATGCAACGCCCTCGCGCACGCGGCGGCGTCGCGCGGATGGCCGAAGTCGAGCATCAGCCCGTCGCCGAGCCGCTGCAGCAGGTGTCCGTGGTTCGCCGGGACGATTTCTTCGGCCGCCTCGAGCAGCAGGCCGCGCATCCGTCGCGCGGCACCGAGCTCGTCGCGTTGCATGAGCCGGACCGATTCGACCACGTCCGCGAAGACCACCGTCCGGGCGGTGTAGTACAGCGCGTCGGCAGTCGGGTCGTCCGTGATCCCCTTATCGCCCTTCGCACTCATCGATATTCCGAGCGTATTACAACAAATGGGGCCGACGAGCCTATTATGATGCATCGGAGAGGCGTCCGCGCAAGCGCGTCGTACGCAAGCGATCGGTGCGTCATAGTCCTGTTCTCGTAGGGGGAACTGCTCAGTCACACGCCGGCCCGCAGCTTCGGCTGCCGAGCGAGGCTGTCCGCGCCGAATTCTCGCGGCCGAGCAGACCATGACCTACAACCGAGATCTCGTCCTGATCCGCAAGCTGTGCGGTCTGGGATTGCCCGCACAGACGCTGGCGCCCTCGCTGCTCCCGGCGCTGCGGCAACTCATTCCCTCCCATTCCGCCGCCGTCTTCTGGGTCGACGAGCGCTTCGAGATGACGGGGCTCTACGCCGAGCGGCTCCTTCCGCCGGACGCGATGGAGCGCTACTACCAGAAGCATTACCAGCAGCCCGGCATCGGCTTTCCGCGCGCGTTCGCGGCCCGCGCGGCTGCGCCCGATCCGGTCTCTGTCCACAGATACTCGAAGATCGAGCAGGACAGCGATTACTTTCGCGCCGTGCTCGCGCGCCTCGACGCCTATCAGATCCTCTACGGCGTGCTTCGCGATTCCGCGCGTCCGATCGGACAGATAAGCATCTACCGGGGCGAGCACGACCCCGAGTTCGGACGCCGCGACCAGGACGCGCTCCGCGGCTTGCTCCGTTACCTGTCGATCGGGCTGCGACCGCTGATGTCCACCGGAGAGCAGGGCTCGCCGGCCGAAGTCGTCGAGGAATGGCTGGGCATCGTCGGTCTCGACGGCACGCTGATCAGCGCACCCCCGGAGTGGTCTCGCCTCGTTAGGCTGCTCGTGATCCAGGAGGTGACTCCGCGCGGCGCCCACGACGAGCAGCGCACGGTTGCGCAGTTCCTGCGGCGCATCTGCGGAGGCCTGACAGGAGCCGAGGGCGAGCAGATCAGACTTCTCGAGTCGGAGCATCAGTCGCCCTGGGGCCGCTTCCGCATCCGTGCTTATCGGATGCCCGATGTAGGAGGGCGTAACGCCGACCAGGTCGGACTTCTGATCGGGCGCACCGAACCACGTGCGCTCGCGCTGGTGCGCGGGACAGGCGGGTACGGGCTCTCGCCGCAGCAGCGCGAGGTAGCGCTCCTCCTGGCGGACGGCAAGAGCAATCAGGAAATAGCGCGCGCGCTCTCGCTCAAGTTGAACACCGCGAGCTACCACGTCAAGCGGGTATTCGCGCGTCTCAAGGTCCACAACCGCACGGAAGTGGAACGCGCACTACTCCGGTCGGCGCACGAGGGGCCGATCGGCGAAGCGCCCGACGACGACGCTGCATCGGGCTGACGCGAAAAAACCCCACCTGAACGGGTGGGGTCCCTCGATTGACATCGCCGGAACCGCCGCTCTAGGTTGGTTCCAGGGCGTCCGTCCCGGCGACCCCTCATTCAACCCTAGGAGCTAAAAAATGAACCCATTCGTCACCACCTCTTTCGTCTCGAAAACAGCGATCCGCCGGCCGACCATCAGCAGAGGTCCGCGGTCGAGCCCCGTCAACGTCGAAGTCGGCAACGGTGCGATCGCGCCGAAAGTCGCGATCGTTCGCAGGAAGGCGTCGGCGCCGGTCAGGGTCGAAGTCGGCAACGGTGCGATCGCGCCGAAAGTCGCGATCGTTCGCAGGAAGGCCTCCGCTCCGGTCAGGGTCGAAGTCGGCAATGGGGCGATCGCACCCAAGGTCGCAATCGTTCGTGGCAAGACGTTGCGGACGCGGTGAAGACCAGGTCGTCCCTTGTTCCTCGATGCTCGGGCGGGCGGAAACCGGCTGCCGATTCCGTCCGCTCGACTAGCCTGAAGGAAATCTCGTGACCCGTGCATCTCAGCCGAGCGAAGCCAGCGATCCGATCGTCACGTTCTACCGCGCGATCCCCCAGGCTTTCGCGCCGATGCGCGCCGATCGCTCGGCGCTCGGGATCATTCCCACCGCGGCCTTTCAATATTGCGAGGCGCTCACGTCGGCGTCCGCGTTCGGCTGGTACGTGTTTCCGCCGATGACGTTCTATCTGCAATGGGACGGCACCGACATCATCTGGTCGCATGACGACACCGACGATTGGTTCCCGCTCGGGACCGAGCATTTCCCGAGCTTCGCCGAGTATTTCGACCGTGCCGCGCCCGACGACGTGAAGGGCTTCGCTCCGCCGTTCCTTTCGCGGAGCTTCTTCCCCGGCGTTGTGCAGATCTGGTCGGGCCTCTTCGTGAAGACTGCGCCGGAGTGGAGTCTGCTGGTGCGCCCGCCGGTCAACCTTCCGCGGAGCCAGTGCTTCGAGTGCTACGAGGGAATCCTGGAGTCCGATCGCTGGTTCGGTCCGCTGTTCATCAACCTGCGGCTCACCGCGACGGATCGACCGATCGAGATCAATCACAAGAAGCCGCTGTTCCAGGTGCAACCTCTGATGCGCGAAACCTATTCCGAGAAGTATTTGCGCTCGTCGCATTTCGTCGACGAGCTTGCTGCGCTTTCGCCCGCCGAGTGGGCTGCCTATCGCGAGACCGTCGTCAAGCCGAACCGCGGCCACTATCGCCCGATCGGTGCGTACGCCGCGACAGTGCGCAAACGCGGAAAGCATGTGATGGAAACCGTCGCCGATCGGGACACTTCGACCGATGAATCCGAAATCTGACGAGGACCACAGGTCATGAACTCGAACCTCTTCGGACGCAGCATTCGCCATGGCACCGTGCTCGGCTACGCCGCCGCACTCACCGTCGTGCTCGTCACCGCGGCGTACCCGGCACTGACACGGTTGAGCGTCACGACGACGCTCACGCCGGCCGACATCCTGCTCTTTCGCCTCGGCGTGAGCGGATTGCTGTTCGTCCCCTACCTGGTTCTGCGCGCGCGTGAGATTCGCCGCTCCGAGTGGATGGCCGCGCTTCCCTTGTCGTTCCTGCACGGCTGGGGGATGGCGGGTTGCGTCGTGTTCGGATTGCAGTACGCGCCGGCAAGCCACGCAGCGGCGCTCGGACCGGGGGCGATTGCCGCGTGGGTCGCGCTGATCGGGTTCATCGCCTATCGGATCGCCGTCGATACGAAGCGCCTCGCCGGCATCGCGGTCATCGCAGGCGGTGTCGCGCTGATCCTCGTCGCGTCCTATCGCGGACATTCGCTCGACGGCGCCGTAATCGGCGATGCGATGTTCCTCGCCGCATCGGCGCTCGGCGCGACGTATCTCGTCTACATCCAGCGGCGCAGGCTCGATCCCGTGCTTGCCGCTGCGCTCGTTTGCATTGCGTCGGCGATGGCCGTCGTG
>DASSGI010000110.1:0-12424 GCA_035857655.1 Casimicrobiaceae bacterium
GAACGCGATCGGCGAGAACGACAGAAGTTGCGCGAGCGTGACTCCGGGAAGCCCGTAGAGCCAGCGCGTCCTCGGAATGCCGAAGCCCGCATAGAGCCAACCCGTCACAAGTCCCGTGCGGCCGAACAGCACGACGAGCGCCAGCGCGACGACGAACGGCGGCGTGATGATCGGCAGGATCGACATGAGCTTGAGGATCCCGGAGTAGCGCTGGCCGCCGCGCTGGACGACCAGCGCGAGCGCGAGGCCGAGCAGCGTCGAGAGAATTCCGACGATTGTCGCGAGGATCGCCGAATTGATCGCAACACCGCACCGCGTGCCGCCGCGCAGGCAGTCGAGGCTCCAGATGTCGGCCGTGAACAGCCGCTCGACGGCGAGCCCCGGAGCGAATCGGCCCTGCGCGTCGAGCAATGCAGCGAGAAGCGACTTGCCGACGGGGAAGAAGATGAAGATCGTGAGAAGAACCGCGACGACGACGACGATCGTCGCGATCACCGTATCGCCGGCGAACGCGCCGCGACGCGCTATCGCGCGCGCGAAGCAGACGGTGAGCGCAAGGAGCGCCACCGCGGCGCCGATGCCGAACGCGGGCCCGTTCGTGCCCGCGGCGAACCCTGCGCCGAGCGCCCACGCGACGCCGAACGCGCTGGCGACCGCCACCGCCTGGTCCTGGCCGAGCAGCGCGAAGACCGTCGCCGCGACGGCAGCGCCGATGAGCCACCACATCGAGCCGGCGCCGCCGGCGGCGAGCGCAAAGGCCGACGACCCCCACGCAAGCGACCAGGGGAGCGCGACAAGCTCGACGATCGCGATCGCCTCAACGACTGCGCCCGCGCGGTCACGCGCCGACGGCGCGAAGAACGCCGGCGCGAGCGCGGTGGCGACCACCTACCGAACCCGCAGGGTCACTTCGGCAGTGTCGAGACTTCCTTGTCCCACTTCTGGAGAAGGCGGTTGCGCTCCGCCGACGACCCGTACTTCGCGAAGTTGTAGTCGATGAACTTGATCTCGGAGAATTTCGGCGCCTGCGGCGGTGCCGTCGCATTCTTGTTGGACGGGATCTGATACGACACCTTCGCCTGCGCGCCGATGCTCTGCGCTTCGGGACTGAGCGCCCAGTCGTACCACTTCTTGGCGTTCTCCATGTTCTTCGCGCCCTTGATGATGCTCATGCTGCCGATCTCGTAGCCGGTTCCCTCGCACGGAGAGACGACGACCAGCGGCGCGCCGCCGACCGCCTGCACGACCGCATCGTGCTGGAACACGATGCCGATGAGGCTCTCTCCGACCGCGGCCGCGCGCGCGGGCGCCGCGCCGGACTTCGTGTACTGGTTGACGTTCTTGTGCAGCGCCTTCAGATACTCGAACGCCTTGTCTTCGCCCATCAGCTGGACCAGCGTCGCGAGCATCGTGTACGCGGTTCCCGACGAGTTCGGGTTCGCCACTTCGATCTCATCCTTGTAGATGGGCTTGATGAGATCGGCCCAGCATTTCGGCTCGGCGACGCGGTTCTTCTTCATCAGCTCGCCGTTGTAAGTGAATCCGAGCGCGCCCGCGTAGACCCCGACGGTCCGGTACTTCGATTGCTCGGCCTGACGCACCGCCCACGGCTGGAGGTCGGCGAGCTTCGGCGACTTGTACTCGTCGGTGAGACCCTCTTCGGCTGCCTGCAGATGCGGGTCGCCGGTGCCACCCCACCAGATGTCACCGCGCGGATTCGCCGCTTCGGCCTTGATCTGCGCGTAGAACTCGCCGGAGCTCTTGCGCGTCATCAGCACCTTGATGCCGGTCGCCTTCTCGAACGCCGTCACCATCGGCCGGCACCATTCCTCCTGCACCGTGCAGTAGACGACGAGCTCGCCCTGTGCCGCGGCGGTCAGCGGCGAAACGAGAGCGAGCGCCGCGTTGATGCCGATGAACCAATTGCGGAATTGCATGAATCTCCTCCTCGAATTTCAGCTTGTGGTCGCGATGCCGATCAGGCTCGCAAGCTTAGCGCAAAGCGCATCGTTGGTCGCGATGATCGGGTTGCCCCCAGTCAGCCCGTCGCCCGCGAAGAAATCGTTGGTGTGGCCGCCCGCTTCGCGCACGAGAAGGATGCCCGCCGCGCAGTCCCAGGCGTTGATGTGCAGCTCACAATAGGCTTCGCTGCGACCCGCTGCGACGTCCGCGAGGCCGAGCGCGCCGGAGCCCACGCGGCGCATCGCGCAGCCTGCCTCCATCACGCGACCGACGAGAGCGATGTAGTCCGCCGTGCTGCGCCGCGTCGACCAGCCGCACTCGACGGTGGCGGCGGCAAGGTCTGCCTGGGTGCTCACCGTGAGCGGCGTGCCGTTGCGGGTCGCGCCTTCGCCGAGCGCGCCGGCATAGAGCCAGTCATGGCTCGGGTCGTAGATCACGCCGACCGTCGGGATGCCCGCTTCGAGGTAGCCGATCGACACGCAGTAATGGGGGATCCCGCGGGCGTAGTTCGCCGTGCCGTCGATCGGATCGATCAGCCAGACGCGCTCGCCACCGCCCGCTCCACCTTCTTCCTCGCCGATCACCGCGTCGTTCGGATATCGAGCCGCGATCGCAGCGCGGATGAATCGCTCGACCTCGCGATCCATTGCGGTGACGACGTCATGGCGCCCCTTCATCGATGTTGCCGATTGGCCGAATTTCGAATGCGCCAATCGCCCTGCGTCGCGGGCGAGATTGCGAGAGAACTCCAGTCGATTCATCGTCGATCGAGGGCCGGGCCCCGCGAGGTTTTAGTCGAGAAATCCCACACAGCGGTAGGAGTCGCTACGGAGGTCATCGACTAATTCAATGAAACACCGAAAAAACATTACGCGAGCATGGTTATTGCCACGCGCTGGTGCTCGTGTACGCCCGCACCCCGAGACTCCTCCCGATTCGGGGCGCGCCCTCCGCCCCGCCCGCAACTCTACAGCGAGTCGGACCGATTGGTCAGCCGGACCAGGATTGCGGCGCAGCGTGCGTTTCCCAGGTCATTGCGACGGAGCCTTGCGCCGCGCGACATCGGCCGCCTGGTCGTCGCCGACCGGCCCGACCGCAAAGTACCTCGCTTCCGGATGCGCGAGATAGAAGCCGCATACAGAAGCGGCCGGCAGCATCGCAAAGCTTTCGGTGAGCGACATGCCGACCGCGTCAGCGCGCAGCAGATCGAAAAGCGGCGCCTTCACTGCGTGATCGGGGCATGCGGGATAACCGGGCGCCGGACGGATTCCGCGATACTCCTCGCGGACGAGCGCTGCGACGTCGAGCGCTTCGTCCTTCGCGTAGCCCCAGAGCTCGCGGCGCACTTTGGCATGCAGCCACTCGGCGAACGCTTCGGCGAGGCGGTCGGCGAGCGCCTTCAGCATGATGGCGCTGTAGTCGTCCTTCGCGCCCTCGAACTCGCGAATCTTCCTTTCGATGCCGAGCCCGCTCGTCACTGCGAACGCGCCGACGTAGTCGGTGATGCCCGACTCTTTCGGCGCGACGAAGTCGGCGAGGCAGTAGTTGGGCTTTCCCGGCGGGCGCTCGTTCTGCTGGCGCAGGTTGTACCAGGTCAGCGCGACACGCGAGCGCGATTCGTCGAAGTACATCTCGATGTCGTCGCCGTTCGAATTCGCCGGCAGCAGCGCGATTGCGCCGCTCGCGGTGAGCCAGCGCCCGGCGACGATGCGCGCGAGCATCGCCCGGCCTTCGTCGTAGACGCTGCGTGCCGCCTGGCCGACCGTCGCGTCGTCGAGTATCGCGGGGAACGGCCCGGAGAGCTCCCACGCCTGGAAAAACGGCCCCCAGTCGATATAGCGCGCGATTTCGGCAAGGTCGACGTTCGCGAGCTCGCGCCGCCCGGTCATCATCGGAACCGGCGGCGCGTAGCGCGTCCAGTCGGTCTTGAACGCGTTCGCGCGCGCGGCCGCGAGTCCGATCAGCGCCGGCCCCTTCTTCCCCGCGTGCTGCACGCGGATCTTCTCGTAATCGGCGGCGACGTCGGTGACATACGCTGCGCGCAGATCGTCGGAGACGAGGTTACTCGCGACACCGACCGCGCGCGAGGCGTCGGGCACGTAGACCGTAACGCCCGCGTAGTTCGGCGCGATCTTCACTGCCGTATGAACGCGCGAAGTCGTCGCACCGCCGATCAGCAGCGGCTGCGTCATGCCGAGACGCTGCATCTCGTGCGCGACGTGCGCCATTTCCTCGAGTGACGGCGTGATCAGCCCCGAGAGCCCGACGAGATCCGCGTTCTTCTCGCGTGCGGTGTCGAGGATCTTCTGCGCCGGCACCATCACGCCGAGGTCGATCACGTCGAAGTTGTTGCATTGGAGGACGACGCCGACGATGTTCTTGCCGATGTCGTGGACGTCGCCCTTGACGGTCGCCATCACGACCGTCCCTTTCGGCTTGCCGGCGTCTCCGAGCGCGGCTTTCTCCGCTTCGATGAACGGGACGAGGTGACCGACCGCCTGCTTCATCACGCGCGCGCTCTTCACCACCTGCGGCAGGAACATCTTGCCGGCGCCGAAGAGGTCGCCGACGACGTTCATTCCAGCCATCAGCGGCCCCTCGATCACATGAATCGGCCGCCCGCCGCGTGCGGCGAAATCGACTCGTGCCTCTTCGGTGTCCTCGATGATGTACGTCGTGATGCCGTGGACGAGCGCATGCGAAAGTCGCTCGGCGACCGTTGCCTGCCGCCACGAAAGATCTTCGGCGACCTGCTTCCCCTGCGACTTGAACGATTCGGCGAGGGCGACCAGGCGCTCGGTCGCGTCGGGCCGCCGATTGAGGACGACGTCCTCGACGCGCTCGCGAAGCTCGGCAGGAATCTCGTCGTAGACGCCGAGCTGTCCTGCGTTGACGATGCCCATCGACATCCCGGCGCGAATCGCATGGTAGAGGAACACCGTGTGGATCGCCTCCCGCACGGGGTCGTTGCCGCGAAACGAGAAGCTCACGTTGGACACGCCGCCCGACACCTTCGCGTACGGCAGGTTCTTGCGGATCCAGCGTGTGGCTTCGATGAAGTCGACGGCGTAGTTGTTGTGCTCCTCGATGCCGGTCGCGATCGCGAAGATGTTCGGGTCGAAGGCGATGTCCTCGGCCGGGAAACCGACTTCTCTCGTCAGCAGCGCGTACGCGCGTGCGCAGATCGTGGTCTTGCGCTCGAACGTGTCGGCCTGGCCCTTCTCGTCGAAGGCCATCACGATCATCGCCGCGCCGTAGCGCTTGACGAGCTTCGCCTGGCGCAGGAATTCGGCCTCGCCTTCCTTGAGCGAAATCGAGTTGACGACCGGCTTTCCCTGCACGCATTTCAGACCGGCCTCGATCACCTCCCACTTCGACGAGTCGATCATCACGGGAACGCGCGCGATGTCGGGCTCGGCGGCGATCAGATTCAGAAAGCGCACCATCGCCGCTTTCGAGTCGAGCATCGCCTCGTCCATGTTGACGTCGATGATCTGCGCGCCGCTCACGACCTGCTGGCGGGCGACTTCGACGGCGCCGGCGAAGTCGCCGGCGAGGATCAGCTTCGCGAACGCGCGCGAGCCGGTGACGTTCGTGCGTTCGCCGACATTGACGAACAGCGAATCGTTGCCGATGTCGAGCGGCTCGAGGCCGGCCAGGCGCATGACGCCCGCCGGCCTCGCCGCAGCAGAGGCGTTACGCGGCAACGGGTTCCGCGGCGGGGATGCGCCGCGGCGGCAGCGAACCCACCGCTTCGGCGATCGCGCGGATGTGCGCGGGTGTCGTACCGCAGCAGCCGCCGACCAGGTTGACGAAGCCGTTCTCGGCGAAATCCTCGAGCATCCGCGCAGTCTGCGGCGGCGTCTCGTCGTAGCCGGTCTCCGCCATCGGGTTCGGCAACCCCGCGTTCGGATAGCACGACACGTACGTGTCGGCGACCCGGGAGAGCTCCTCGATATAGGGCCGCATCAATGCGGCACCGAGCGAACAGTTGATGCCGACGGCGAGCGGGCGCACGTGACGCACCGAGTTCCAGAACGCTTCCGTCGTCTGCCCCGAGAGTGTGCGTCCCGACGCGTCGGTGATCGTTCCCGAAACGATCACCGGAAAGCGCCGCCCGATCCTGTCGAAGAAGCTCTCGAGCGCAAACAGCGCCGCCTTGCCGTTCAGCGTGTCGAAGATCGTCTCGACGAGAAAAAGGTCGGCACCGCCCTCGGCGAGCGCCTCGATCGCCTCGCCGTAAGCGGCGGCGAGATCGTCGAAGCGGACATTGCGCGCGCCCGGATCGTTGACGTCGGGAGAGATCGATGCGGTGCGGTTCGTCGGACCGAGCGAGCCCGCGGCGAAGCGTGGCTTGTCGGGCGTCTTCGACGTCCACGCATCGGCACATTCGCGCGCAAGATGCGCGGCCGCGGCGTTGATCTCGCGCACGCGGCGGTCGAGTTGATAATCGGCCTGCGCGATCGACGTCGCATTGAACGTGTTGGTGCTGATGACGTCGGCGCCCGCTTCGAGGTATGCGTTGTGAATCGCGCGGATGACGTCCGGCTGCGTGAGCACGAGCAGGTCGTTGTCGCCCTTCAGGTCGTGCGTGTGCGCGGCGAACTCGGTCCCGCGATAGTCGGCTTCGCCGAGCCTGTAGCTCTGGATCATCGTCCCCATCGCGCCGTCGAGGATCAGGATCCGTTGCTCGAGTAGCGCGGCAAGCTCTGCTGTGCGATCGGGTTGCATCGTTCGGGGAGCGGTACGAATTGACGTGGCTATTTTAGCATCGGGGCATCGCTCGTCTCGGCGCTCGCGGGAGCGCTGACTGGAGCCGCGACGTTATAACTCCCCACGCTCAGGGCATAACCAGGCGCCGCCGTGCGTGATAGATTTAACGCCCATGAAGCATCTCAAGCCCTCCGAAGCCGCGACGTTCCTCAATGAAAACCCGTCGGCGGTCTTCATCGACTGCCGCAGCGAGATGGAGTATTACTTCGTCGGCCATCCGGTCGGCGCGCATCACGTCGCGTGGAACGATGGACCGGATTGGGAGATCAATCCGCACTTCGTCGGCCAGGTGAAGAAGGTCGCGAGCATGAACCGCCCGATCGTTCTGATCTGCCGGAGCGGCCATCGATCGCTCGACGCCGGCGTGGCGCTCGAGAAGGCCGGGTTCGCCGAGGTCTACAACGTCGTCGACGGCTTCGAAGGGCCGCTCGACGACGACCATCATCGCGGCACGCTCTCCGGGTGGCGCAAGGAAGGACTCCCGTGGGAGCAGCTGTAGAAAAGCAGGAAAATAGGGTCGAGCTGACGCTTCGAAGTAGTCGTCTCTGAGCCTACTTTTCTAAAGCGAGCGCCATGTAGACGACGCCCGGCAGCGGGTTTTCGTAATAGGCGGGACACTCGCGAAACCCGAGCTTCGCATAGAGCCTGCGGGCATCATCCATCCAATCGAGCGTGTCGAGCTTGAGCTCGCTATAGCCGATCCCGCGCGCTTCCGCGATCAGCGCCTCGGCGAGCCGCCGACCCCAGCCTTCGCCGCGATGCGCCGGCTGCACGAAGAGTCGCTTCACTTCGCCGATCGCTGCGTCGTGTGGATCCGGCGCGGCGAGTGTTGACGGCTTCTTCGTCTCAAGAGGGCGCAGTGCGATGCAGCCGAACGCAGCAGGCCGAACTCCGGCGAGCAGCAATCTTCCGCGCGGAGCCGCATAGGCGCCGGGAAGCGTCGCGAGCTCGTTCTCGAAACCCTGGAAACACAAATCGACGGCGAGCCATCGCGCGTATTCGAGGAAGAGCTCGCGGGCGAGCGCGATGTCCGCCGGCGATTCAGCGCGGCGCAGTGTGATCGCGGCATTCGATGCGCTCATCATTCAGGTCTTGTCGCAGTTACCGACCTTCGCTTCGGTTCCTGGATACACCGACATCAGATCACGCAGCTTGGCAACGACCTGCGCCTGCGGATCGCGGATCACGAGCACCGTGCTCGCGATCACCTGCTGCCGCGGTCCGACCTTCGCATTCGCGATGCCGCGTCTCCGTGCATCGGCAAGCCGCTTATCCGCGGCCTCCTCGGTCTGAAACAGGCCGAGCGAGATCGCATTGCGTTGTGCACCGGTGTCGATCACCGCGACGTCGTCGAGGCCCTGTGCGCGGAGTTCGGCGAGGCGACGATCGGCTTCGGCCCTGCTCGGCGCCTGCGGCAGATACACCCAGAACGAGATCGTCGTCTCCGTGCGTCTCTGGGTGAGCAGCTTTCCCAGCGCGAGCGGTTCGAGATCAGCGAGCGCGCGGGTGCGGTCGGCGTCGGAGAGCGGCCCCCACTCGAGGCACACGTCCGCCAGCGCGGCGACTTTGGCGGGACCCAGCGCCGCGACCTGCTGCGGCGTGAGCAGCTTGATCTTTTCCGGTTGCACCTGCCCGACGAGCCGCACCGCTTCCCCCTCCGACGATTCGTCGAGGCGCGTAAACGTGAAGAACGTGAGGTTCGCGAGAAGGAGAAAGAGGACGATGGTGCGCATGATCGGGCGATCGGCCAGGTCGCACAGGTTAACGCATCTGCCTGCCTTCCAAGCGCGCGCGGGCGGCGCGTTGCTGTCGTCAGTCGACTTCGAGCTCGCCCGCGAGCGCGAGCACGCCTTCGAGAACAAGGTCTTCGACGATCTCGACCGGCGGATGGAGATGCTGCGCGATTTCCGGCGCCGCTCCGCCGGCGAGATAGCAGCGGACGTGCGCGGGATTCGTGTCGATCTGCTCGCGCATCAGTTCGATCGCTCCGCACACCGCGCTCATTGCACCGGAGTAGAGCGCATCGGCGGTGTTGTCGGGAAACGTGCGGAACTCGCCCGGAGCGACCTTGAGCCCCGCGGTGTTTTCGGCGAGCGCCTGCAGCATCAGGCGCATTCCAGGCAGGATCAGTCCGCCATGGAAGACACCGGCCACGTCGAGCGCATCGATCGTGACGGCGGTGCCCGCATTGACGACGACGCACGCGGGAGGAAAGAGATCGGTGGTCGTCGATCGACGCCGCGCCGCGATGAGCGACGCCCAGCGGTCGGTGCCGAGTTGCGCCGGGCGCGAATACCGATTGGTGACTCCGCACGCGTACTCGGAGGCGACGAGCCATTCGGGTGTCAGGCGCCAGCGCGTCAGTTGCCCCTCGACGCGTACCCGGGGGGCCTCCCCGGCGACATTGACGCCCACGACGCGGGCGGGTCGCGGCAAGCTGTGCCAATCGCGCACTGCAAGCGCGCCGATCTCGCTGTTCGGCGTTATTCCCCGCACGAGCCATCCGCGCGTCCCGCGGAGGCCCCACTTCATCCGGCTGTTACCGACATCGATGACGAGGATCGGAGTCAGTGGACTACCCTCCGCGCTTCGCGCCTGGCCTTCGGCCCGCTCCCGTGGGGGTCGTGGAGCGCCCCTGCAGACTCACGCTCGCCGGAGCGTGATCTCACCCGATAGGAAGCGCGCACGGCGCGGACCGTCGGCAAGGACCAGCGCGCCGCTCGCGTCGACGCCGGCGACCTTGCCGGTCACGGTGGCGCCATCCGGTAACAGCAGCTTGACCGCCTTCCCCTGATAGGCGTGGCGGCGCTGCCACTCGGCCGCGAACGCTGCGAAACCCTCGCGCGCATAGAGCTCGAGCACGACGGTGAGCTCGGAGAGGAGCCGCGCGAGCAGACGGTTGCGATCGATCAGCGTCTTCCGGCGAGCGATCGAGGCGAGGTCCGTCACCGGCACTGCGATGTCCTTGCGCGCGGCGGGCGGCAGCCGGACGTTGAGGCCGACGCCGATGACGGTGGTTGTCGGACCCAGCGCGTCGCCATTCAGGTCGATCAGGATGCCGCCGACCTTTAGATGCCGGTGGATCAGGTCGTTCGGCCACTTGAGCGCGACGTCCCGAAAACCCTCGGCCTCGAGCGCACGCACCGCGGCGACTCCGATCGCAAGCGACAGTCCGGCAAGGAACCCGGCACCCTGCTCGAACTTCCAGCCGAGCGAAAACGTGAGGCTGCCCCCGGCGATCGCCGTCCACGTGCGGCCGCGACGGCCACGACCCGCGGTCTGCCATTCAGCCGCAAGGGCGGTCCGATGCACGTCACGGCGCTGGCTGCGACGCATCAGCTCGGTGGACGTCGATTCGATCTGATCGACGACTTCGATCGCCAGCGGCAACGTCTCGACGTGGGTCTCCGCGAAGGTCCCCAGCCAGTCTCGAGCCGTCTTCGCATCGAGGAAGTCGGGGGCTTCGAGTAGGCGGTAACCGCGACCCTTCATCCGCTCCAAGGCAAGGCCCGCGGCCTCGGCGTCCTTCAAAACCTGGGAAACGCGGGCGCGCGTCAGCCCCACCTTGTCGGCAAGATCCTCGCCGGAATGGAATTGACCATCGGCAAGTTGGCGCAGCAGCGAGAATCCCAGAGGAGTGAGCACTTATAAACCTGCGCGCGGGATAAGAATGGGATTTTACACGACCGCCGGGCTCGGCGGCAGCCCATAGTCCGTTGTTGGGGCGCGAACGCCCGACCGCAAGTGCCGGCACGCTTGCGGCCGGCGAAGCCCCCGAAGACCCTGGAAGAACCCTTGCCCGGGAACTCGCCTCCGAAGCCAGCCGGCTCGCGGCACCCGTCAGCCGGGGAAGTCGGTCAGCGCGGCGCCCCCGCCAGCAACGCGAGCACCTCGGGATGGAGTGAGCCGTCGCCGCACGCAACGACCGTCCCCCCTTCCTGGCACGACGCGCCCGTCCAGCCAGTCATCGTGCCGCCGGCGGCCTCGACGATCGGGATCAGCGCCTGCACGTCGTAGGCCTCCAGCGACGCCTCGATCACCACGTCGATCAATCCCATGGCGAGCAGACAGTACGCGTAACAATCGCCGCCCCAGCGCACGAGCCGCGCGCGATGCGCAACGCGGTCGAATGCTGCACGCTCGGTCGCCTCGAACATCTTCGGGTCGGTGCAGGCGACGACCGCGTCCGCCACCGCTGCGCAGCAGCGCGTCGCGAGCTTCCTCCGGTCGTTGCCGCGACGCCACTCGGCGACGCCGTCGGCCGCGCAGAAGGATTCATCGACGTACGGCTGGTGCGCGACGCCCACGACGATGCGCTCGCCGTCGTGGAGCGCGATCAGCGTCGCCCAGTGCATCTGCCCGAGGATGAAGCTCCTCGTCCCGTCGATCGGATCGACGACCCACGTGTAGCGCGATGCGCCCTTGCGCCGCCCGTGCTCCTCCCCGCGGATTCCGTGGTCGGGATAGGTCTTCGCGATCGCTGCGCGGATGATGGTCTCCGCCGCGCGATCGGCGATCGTCACCGGATCGTAGTTTCTGCCGCCGCTCTTGTCGTCGATATCGAGCGCCGCGCGAAAATGCGGAAGGATCGCCGCGCCCGCCGCCCGCGCGGTCGCGAGCGCGAAGTCGAGATACTGTGCGGCGGATGGCGGCGTCATCGAAAGCTTCGCGTTTCGTGCCCCGGCGTGGACGGCCGCTATGATCGCACGCCTGTCCGACGCGAAGCCGCAGCGACGTCACGCGGCGGCAATGATCGCGCGTTCCTTGTCCGCCGACAGGACGCTCTTCCACGCCTTGGTCTCGTCACGCGTCGCGAGCCAGGCCGCGGTGTCGTCGACCGTCTGCGACAGCGGTCGCACGCGCAAGCCCTGCGCCATCGCCTGCGCGCTCGAGAATTCCATGAAGCCTTCGGATTCGGCGTCGCTGGCCGGGATCCACAACGGCAGCTCGGTCCAGGGCGTGACGCCGTGCTCGATGAGCTTCGCTTCGTCGACCCAGCGCGGCGCGACGATCTTGCCCGCCTTTCGTCCATGGGCGACGAGCACGTCGACGAGCATTCCCATCGTCCACATCCGCGCCGGACTGCTCGCGTTGAACGTTCCGGTGGCGCGTTCGACGGCCGCAGCGAGCATCCAGTTCGCGAGATCGCGGCCATCGATGAACTGCACCGGCCGGCTCGGCGGGGCGAACACGACTGCCTCTTCCGAGCGATCGCCTAGGCTCTCCGGCAAAAGGAAGCGCGCAACCCAATAACCGAAGCGATCGGTCGAATCGTGCGGGCCGACGATGAGACCGGGGCGAATGATCAGCGCGCGTTCGCCGAACGCCGCGCGAACCTCGTCCTCGCAGCGCGCCTTGAGCGCGCCGTAGTGCGCCATGATGTCCTCGGACGCGGGATCCGTGAGCGCCGCGACCGGTGTGGCTTCGTCGAGATCCGGCCGGCTCGCATCGGCGTACACGGACATCGACGAGATGAACGTGTAGTGGCCGACATTCGCTTCGAGGCGCTTCGCTGAGGCCTCGACGCAACGCGGCACATAGCCCGAGAGATCGATCGCCGCGTCGAAGCTGCGACCGTCGAGCGCCGCAAGTCCCTGGCCCTTGCGCGGATCACGGTCGCCGACGAGATGGGCGACCTGGCTCGACGTCCAGGGCGATGGCGTCACGCCGCGCGTGAACACCGTGACGT
>DASSGI010000111.1:0-2834 GCA_035857655.1 Casimicrobiaceae bacterium
ACGCCTGTCTCGATCTCGTGGGGAAGCGGCGCCGGGTCTTCGACGGTGAGTCCCAGCATCGACTGCAGCACCGACTCGGTCAGCGGCACGACGGCACCTGCGCGCCAGCCCTCCGAGAGAAGCTGCTTGATGAGCTTCAGACGCGCGACCTGGTCGGGCGGGTACACGCGATCGCCGAAACTGTCGCGCAACGGCGCGGGGAAACCGTAGCGCCGCTGCCACATGTAGAGTTGTTCGCGCCGCAACCCGGCGATCCGGACGACTTCCCGGATATGAAGGGCACCGCGCGTGTCGGCCACCGGCACCGATACTTCGGCCGGTTCTGTCGGTGGCTCACGCCGGCGGGCCGGCGCTTTGATCAGAATGCCCATCGTCGTCTTTCCCTAGCGTTTTGCGTCACACTCCCGACGCAACCTGTCTTGCACAGTTGATTTGAGGAACCAACCCGATGTTTTCCCGCCGAAACGACGCCATCGGACGTCGGCAGGCACAGCGGAAGAACCCAAGCTGTGGAACACGTGCCGTACCATGCACGATGCGTGCCAACCCCTTCGATCCGGTATTGCCCCGCCCTTCGCTTTGCGCGATGATTTCGCCGGATTCGGTCGGGAGATCCGTGCTTCGGGTGCATGACGCACTGCCGCGAAAGGCGTGCCCAAGGCAACCGGCGTAGAAGAGACCGGACAGAGGGCGTTCGTGGGAAGCCCGCACGGGCTGCCTGGCCGCGACCCTTCACGCGACGAGAACCCGTACCGCCCCGATGTTCAAATTTCGACGAGGAGCGCAGTCCCCTCTACGCGACGCCCGGTCGGCGCAGCGCTGGCTCGACGCGCTGCCGTTCAATGATCCGCTCGTCGTGCAGCGCGAGGTGCTGGAGGCTCTCGGCACCGCGTCCGAGCGCACGGCGCGCCGTACGCCGTCGGTCCTGGCCGCCGTGTTTCGCGTCGACGCGCAAACGACGGGCCTCGTACGCACGTTGATGACGCAGTACACGGAGATCGCAAATCGCTCGCCGAAGCTTGAGGGTCAGCTCTGGCGCGCTCTGTACGATCTCACGCGGGCTTTCCTCGCCTGCTACGCGGCCTTCGCGCGCGAGATCATCGCTCGCGGACATCACAACCGCTGGCAGGCGATGCTGCCCGAGCTGATCGCCCGCGAGATCTCGCATCTCCGCCGCGACGCGAAGATTCGCCTCTATCGCTGCGAGCCTTGGATCCCGGCGAAATGGGCCGAGCTGCACGCTGTGTTCACGCGCGCGTGCTCGCAACACTTCGAGCGGCAGCCGTTATTGCTCGCCGCCGGCGCCGCGTCGACGACAATCGAGCGCGAGTATCTTCAGCTCCTGTTTCTCGAGCAGTCCAACGCCGGTAACATGACGCCGCGCCACATCGAATGGGTGTCGTCGCAGCTCGAGGATTGGTGCCGCCCGTTGCGCTTCACCCTCGAGCCGCAGGCGGCGGCGACGTTCTATGTCGATCTCGCGAGCAGCGGCGGCCTAAGGCGCAGGTCAATCGGCCCGCTCGAAGGGCGCGTGCTCTTCGTCGATGCCCGGCCGTTGCACGCGTTGCTACTGCAGAACCGCACCGAGCTCGAGCAGGCGATCAAGAGCGAGCCGCGCTCCGAGAAGACCGCGCCGCAGCGCGAGCAGCTCGATCTGTTCGTGACGCTTTGCTCGCGACTCGATCCGGAATTCAAGCCGCTCGCGCGCTGGGGCGAACGGATTCCCGCAAGCGGCGTCGTCGACTCAATCGTCGGGTTCAACAACATCGCCGGGTTTCTCGCCGAGGAAAAGACGCTGCGCGCCACGGATTTCGACGGCAGCCGCAGTTTCGCCAGTGCGATGGATCTCGCGACGTTCGGGCGTGCACGCTCCGCGCAGCCCGATATTCGCGACGAAGTCGTGCGCCGTCGCCTCTCCGCGTTCGCGGCGCCCGGCGGGCCGTGGGAGATGAGAGACATGAGCGTGTCCGGAATCAAGCTCTTCGCCCCGACGAGCATCGCCACCGGGGTGACGCTCAGCATGCTCGTCGCCGTGCACCGCCGCGGTGAGAACAGCTGGGCGCTCGGAATCGTGCGTCGGATGCGCCGCCTTTCGGTCGACAACGCCGAGATCGGACTGCAGCTGATCGCGGACACGTTGATGGCAGCCAACCTGATCGAGCAGCGCAAGGCGCGCGACGCCGACTACTCAATCGCCGGCGCATGCGATTCGATGGCCGGACGCCGCTTCGGCGCGCTGTTCCTGTCGTACAGCCGGAAGGCGGGCGAGCCCGCAGTGCAGTCCTTGATCATTCCTCCCGTCGAATACCAGCCGTCGCGGCGCTATACGCTGCAGACGCGGGGTTCGCAGAAGACGATCCGCTATGGACGCGTGCTTGAGCAGCACAATGATTGGTTGTGGACTGTGATCGAGCCTCTCGAGGCCGGCGGCGCCGGCCGCGGACGCGACGCATAGCGCAATCCTCAATGCCCGTCGACCGCTACAGCGAGATCTGCGCGGCGTACCGCTGGGACGTTCCGTCGCGTTTCAACATCGCGCGCGCGTGCTGCGGGCGCTGGGCGAACGACCGGGCGCGGTTCGCGATGTACTGGGAAGACGAGTCCGGCGCGCGCAGCGCGCACACGTTCTGGGACCTGCAGCAGCAGGCGAATCGCGTCTCGAACGCGCTCGCGGCGCGGGGCGTGAAGGCCGGCGACAAGGTCGCGCTGATCCTGCCGCAGCGGCCCGAGACCGCGATCGCGCACATCGCCGTCTACCAGCTCGGCGCGATCACGGTGCCGCTCTCGTTCCTGTTCGGGCCCGATGCGCTCGAGTACCGCATCGTCAATTCGGA
>DASSGI010000112.1:0-4764 GCA_035857655.1 Casimicrobiaceae bacterium
GATATGACCGGGCGAGAGAATCTGGACTTGTATCCGAGACCGATTATTCGTCCCGGCGCTTCCGCGTGTCACCTAACGAAAGTCAGGTGCGCCGGCAGCGCGCCGAACGCGGATTGCGATGCGCCTCGGCGCCCGGCCAAAGCTCTGCTTAACGCCGCAGTACCGCACCGCGGTGGGGCAAATCGACGTCGCCAGCACGGATATCGGCCTAACTTTAGACAGTTGCCTCGCCTGGCACGGTCCCCTACTGTGACGCCAGCGCGCCCGGAACTACGGCGGTCCGCGGTGCCTCGATACCGGCGGAGCCGCGAATGAAAAAGTCGATAGCCACCGTCGCCCTCGGCGGTACGCTCCCCGAAAAGCTCGAAGCCATCGCCGCCGCGTATTTCGACGGCGTCGAAATCTACGAGCCGAATCTGCGCTCCTACGACGGCACGCCGCGCGACGTCGGGCGGATCGCCGCCGAGCTCGGGCTCACGATCGACCTCTTCCAGCCGCTGCGCGATTTCGAGGGCGTCTCCGACAGCGAATTCCGTCGCAACCTCGATCGCGCGGAGGCGGCGTTCGACGTGATGGGGGAGCTCGACGCGAGCCTGCTGCTTGTCTGCTCGAACACCGCAGAGGGCGCTTCCGACGATGTCGAGCGCGCGGCCACCCAGCTGTTCCAGCTCGCGGAGCGAGGTGCCCCCCGCGGCATCCGGATCGGTTACGAAGCCCTCGCATGGGGCAAGCACGTCTTCCGCTTCGACCAGGCGATGAAAGTCGTCGAGCGCGCGAATCATCCGAACCTGGGAATCGTCCTCGACAGCTTCCACACGCTGGTGCGCGCCGAGAACTGGTCGGCAATCGCGGATTTGCGCGGCGGTCGAATCTTCTTCCTGCAGCTGGGTGACGCAGCGCGGGTGGACGCCGATTTGCTGACGATTCGCAGGCAACATTCGCGGCTGCCGGGTCACGGCGACCTCGACGTCGCGAGCTTTCTGCGCGCCGCTCTCGCGACGGGGTACTCGGGGAACCTCTCGATCGAGATCTTCAACGAGCAGGCGACCGAACCACCGAAGGTCACGGCGCGCGCGGCGATGAGCTCGCTACTCAAAGTCGAAGAGCAGGCCCGCCGCGGCGAAGAGCGCAGCCGGAGCGGATCGGCGCGAGGGATCGGGGCGGCGTGAGCGCCGAGGCGTGAGCGGCGCGGCTAGAGAAGCTTGAGCTGTCGCGCCTTCGCAATCGCTCCGGTGCGGTTACGCACCTGCAGCTTGCCGAAGATCTGGTTCAGGTGCCACTTCGTCGTGCCGATCGTCGTCCCCAGCTTGTCGGCGATCTCCTGGTTCGTCGCGCCGACGTTCAAGAGTCGCAGGATCTCGCGCTCCGATTTGCTGAGCGGCTCGGGCAGCGCGGGCGCCATCGTTTCGGCTTCCTGCGGCAGAGCGTCGAGCAGCTCGCTCACGAACTCCGGCGCGACGTGGCGCACCTGCGAAAGCATCGTGCTCAAGCCGATGCCTTCGTCGAGGAACATCCGTCGATAGCCCCGCGACGCGGCGAGCGAAACTGCGCTTTCGAGATGGCGCAGCGCCGCCGAATGGTGCCCCTGCGCCCGCTTGCAAAGCGCCTGCAGCACGCGAATCGCGGCGAGGCTTCCGTCGCGTCGTTCGGCCGTCGCCGCATCGTCGAGCTTCGCGAGCTGCGCCTCGGCGAGGCTCGGGTGGTGCTGCGCAATCAGCAGTCGCGCGTGCGTCAGCGACTCCTGCTCGGTCGTCGAACCCTTGAGCTCGTGCGCCGCGGCGAGCGTGCGCGCAGCCTCGCTAACGTTCGCTTCGCGTAGCTGCAGCTCCGCCGTCAGCACCGCGACCGATCGCTTGCGGCGCGGACTTTCCGGACGCTCGGCGATGTCGCGGGCCTCGGCGAGCGTGTTCCAGGCGGACTCGCGATCGCCGGTTGCGAACTGCAGCCTGGCGAGCGCGCGCTGCCCCATCATTGTCGGGAAGATCATTCCGAGCTGTTGACACAGCGCGATCCCCGTCTCCAGGTACCGCCGCGCCGTATCGAGCTCGTTGGTCTCGTAGTAGAGCGCACCCAGGGAGACGTGGACGAAGCCCGCGATCGGCAGCGGCTCCCCGGCCGAATCGACGTACTTCGCCGCGGCTTCCTTGCAACGCACGATCGCTTCGCGCAGCTCCCCGCGGGCGATCATCAGCGGGGTCAGGTGGCCGAGCGCATCCAGCGTCATCAGATGATTGCCGAGCTTGCGGCCGAGCGCATTCGCTTCGTTGAGCGTTTCGATGGCGGCGTTGCGATCTCCGCACAGCGCCTGCGCCTGTCCAAGCAGCGACTTCGCGAAGACCCGGAAGAAGGAGCCGCTCGCCCCGAGCTCTTCGAGCGCGCGCTTCGCCGGTTCGATCGCGTCCTTCGGATCGCCCCAGTTGAGCGCGAAGTACGAATGGAATGCGTACCACATTCCGCGCTGCGACGGCGGCACGTCGGCGCCTGCTGCGGCGGGGTCCGGCGGCAACGGATACTCCTGCGCCTCGTAGGTGAGCCCGCGCAAGTAGAGAAGCCACGACTTGTACGCGACGAGGTCGCTGTGCTCGCGTACGGTCTTGTCGGGCAGTGCATCGAGCCACGCGAGCAGTGTGGGCATGTCGCCGCGCCCCAGCGCATCCTCGACGAGCGTCCGAAACAGCCGGATCGTCGAGGGGACGTCCTCGGCGGCGAGCGCGTACTTGATCGCCTCGGGCCCGGACCCGCTCGCCTCGTGCCATGCGCTCGCCTTTTGCATGAGCTCCCGACGCTCGCCCGGGTCGAGTCGCGAGCGAAGGAAGTCGGCGAACAGCTGGTGGTAGCGATACCACTGGCGGCTATCGTCGAGAGGCAGCAGGAACATGTTCGCCTGCTCGAGGCGCGGCAGCAGCAATCTGCTGTCGTTGCGGCCGGTGACCGCGTCGCACAAAGGCGCCGAGAGTCTCTCCAGCACCCCGGTCTTGGTGAGGAACGAGCGGACGTCGTCGGGCTGCCGGCGCAGCACCTCGTCGGCGAGATAGTCGATCACGTAGCGGTGTTCGCCGCTGAACGGGGTCACGCGCTGATCCATGCTTTCCGCCCGGTTCACGCGAACCGGTTGTTGTCTCGACAACGCTGCCATCTGGAGGCCAGCAATCCAGCCTTCGGTGCGATTCCCAAGCGCGCGGATCGAATCGCCGTCGAGCTCGAGCCCCATCGTATTTTTCAAAAACTGTGCGGACTCGTCAATCGAGAAGCGAAGATCGTCGAGGCCGATTTCGTTGACGCGGCCGAGCGCACGCCAGCGCGCAAGCGGCAGATTCGGCTGGTCGCGCGCGACGAGGACGAGATGCAGCTTCTCGGGCATTCGCTCGATCAGATACTCCACGGCCGCGTCGACTCCGGGATTCCCGGCGAGGTGATAATCGTCGAGCGCGAGGACGATCTGCTTGTCGGACTCGCCGACCTCGTTGAGCAGCAACGTCACGAGGTCTTTCGGCGCCGGCATCCCGAGGCTGCCGAGCAGCGAGATCGGGGCGCGGCCGACTGCAGGCTCGACCGCCTGCAATGCCGCGACGAGGTAATAGAGGAAATGACTCGTCTCGGCGTCGTCCTCGTCGAGCGAGAACCACGCGACCGCCGCCGTGCGCGCCACCTCGTGCAGCCACTCGACGACGAGCGTGGTCTTGCCGAAGCCCGCGGGTGCCGCGACGACCGTCAACGGCCGGGAGAGCCCCTGGTGCAGCCGATCGAGCAGGCGCCGCCGCGCAACCAGATGCGCTCGCTCGGGCGGCAGCGTGATCTTGGTTTTGAGCAGCGGCGTATAGGCGGCTTTGGCCACGTGGCGTCTGCTAGCAGTTCTTCGTGGAACGGCGAGGTTACCGGCGTCGAAGGCGATGTGCAAATTCGCGATGCGCGCGCGGCGGCATTAAGATGGCGACTCGCGCAAGGGCGGCGCGGTGTCCGCGCCTAACCTTCGGCAGTTGACCAAGCCGAGGGCGCCGACAGAACATCGCGAGCGCCTTGCCTCGATTCTCAACCTGCGACGGACGACCAGCGATGTCCTACGAAAACATTCTCACCGAAACCCGCGGCCGCGTCGGCATCGTGACGCTGAACCGGCCCAAGCAGTTGAACGCGCTCAACGACGCGCTGATGGACGAGCTCGGGCTCGCGCTTCGTGCCTTCGACGACGACGAGGCGATCGGCGCGATCGTCATCACCGGCAACGAGCGCGCTTTCGCCGCCGGTGCCGACGTCGGCGTGATGGCCGAGAAGTCCTTCATCGACGTCTACAAGACCCAGTTCATCACGCGGAATTGGGAGACGATCAGGCTCGTCCGCAAGCCGGTGATCGCCGCCGTGGGCGGCGTGGCGCTCGGCGGCGGCTGCGAACTCGCGATGATGTGCGACATCGTCATCGCCGCGCAGACCGCGAAATTCGGCCAGCCGGAGATCAAGCTCGGCATCATTCCCGGGGCAGGAGGCACGCAGCGGCTGCCGCGCGCGGTAGGCAAGGCGAAGGCGATGGACTTGATCCTCACCGGAAGGATGATGGACGCGCAGGAAGCGGAACGCGCCGGGCTCGTCTCGCGCGTCGTCGAGGCCGACAAGCTGCTCGACGAAGCGCTTGCGAGCGCCAATGCGATCTGCGACTACTCGATGCCTGCGGTGGCGATGGCGAAGGAAGCCGTCAATCGCGCGTTCGAAGGGCCACTCGCCGACGGCGTTCTCTACGAGCGTCGCCTTTTCTACTCGCTGTTCGCGACC
>DASSGI010000113.1:0-4427 GCA_035857655.1 Casimicrobiaceae bacterium
CACGCGGCGCACTTCCGCGACATGCGTCGACAACCGCGACAGCTCCTCGGCGACGTCGACTTTTGTCGCGAAGAGCGCGAGTTCCTGCTTGAGCCGGTCCTGGTCCGGGTCGAGGCCCGCCTCCTTCAACCGTGCGGCGAGGCGTTCGATATACGTGGCATGGATCGCAGGAACGCGCGGCGCGATCCGCCCGACCTGCGCTTCGATCGCGTCGCAGCGTTCGACGAGCGTTGCGACGAGCTTCGTGCCCTCGCGGGCGCGCGATGCGTTCAATTCCGCGAGCGCCTGTGCGACGAGCTTGCGTGCGTGCGCGGCGAGCTCGTCCGGGGGCACCGTCGGCTCGGCGATGACGCCGGGCCAGCGAAGAATCTCACCGATCGAAAGGGGGCGCGCCCCGGGCGCGCTCTTCATCGCGTCGGCGGCCGCGCGCGAGAGCTCGGCGACGCGCGCCGAATCGACGGCGAGGGCCGGCTCGCCGGCCGCCGATCGACTGAGCGAGACGCGGCACTCGACCTTGCCGCGCCGGAGCCCGGCAACGAGCTGCTCGCGCAACCCGGGTTCGAGCGTTCGCAGCTCCTCAGGCAGCTTCACCTGGAGGTCGAGGTAACGGTGGTTCACGGAGCGCAACTCGGCCGTGAGCGCGACACCGGCAAGCTCCGCGGCAACTGCCGCGAATCCGGTCATGCTGAGAATCATCGATGAATCATCACAGTTTTTGACAACTTTTCGGCTTTACATCGCGGTCGATCATCCGGAGAATGTATGCGCTAACAGCCGGAGGCGCAAGCGCGTTAGACGATCTTTGGCATGCGAATTGCACGCACTCGCGCGGACCCTTCACCTTAGCGCCCATGCCCGTCACCAATCAGGCCCTCTCCGGCGGGTATCAGCTCCTCAACTACAGGATCGACCGGCAGATCAGCCGCGGCGGATTCTCGATCGTCTATCGGGCGTTCGACGAGACCGGCGTGCCCGTCGCGATCAAGGAATATCTGCCGTCATCGCTCGTGCTTCGCACCGAGGGCGACATCGTTCGCGCGACGTCGGCCGAGAACATGGCGTCGTTCCGCTACGGGATGAAGTGCTTTTTCGAAGAGGGGCGCGCGCTCGCGAAGATCACGCATCCGAACGTCGTGCGCGTGCTCAATTTCTTCCGCGCCAACGAAACCGTCTACATGGTGATGCGCTACGAGCGCGGGCGCACGCTGCAACAGCAGATCCAGATGCGCCAGGACCAGATGTCCGAGCGCCTCGTGCGGCACGTCTTCATGCACCTGCTGAACGGGCTGCGCGAGGTGCACACGCACAAGCTCCTGCATCTCGACATCAAGCCGGCGAACATCTATCTGCGCACCGACGGGAGTCCCGTGCTTCTCGACTTCGGCGCCGCGCGCCAGACGCTCACCACGCGCCGTCCGAAGCTCGCGCCGATGTACACGCCGGGCTTCGCCGCGCCCGAGCAATACCGCGACCCGGACAGGCTCGGTCCGTGGACCGACATCTACGGCGTGGGGGCGAGCATGTTCGCGTGCCTCGCGGCGTTCGCGCCGCAGGCGGCGGACGCGCGCCAGCAGGAGGACCACCTCGTCTCGGCGAAGAAGATCTGGGCCGGCCAGTATTCGGACAACGTGCTCGAAGTGATCGACTGGTGCCTGCGCCTCGATCCGCTGGAGCGCCCGCAGTCGGTGTTCGCGCTGCAGAAGGCGATCAAGGACATTCCGCCGAAGAAGCGCAAGGTGAGCTTCCTCGGCAACCTGAAGAAGAAGCTGTTCACCGAAATCGGCGCCTAGCATGTACCTTCTGGCGCCGCGCGGGCACTGAGATGCGATTCACGATCTTCCAGGAGTCGCGCAAGGGTTCGCGCAGCGTCAACCAGGACAGGATCGCCTACACGTACAGCCGCGACACGCTGCTGCTGGTCGTCGCCGACGGAATGGGCGGACACGCCGGCGGCGAGATCGCCGCTCAGATCGCGGTCCGGCTTTTCGTCGAGCGCTTCCAGCAGGAGGCGAAGCCGATCCTGAAGAGCCCGCTCACGTTTCTCCACGAGTCGATGGTGAAGGCGCATGCCGCGCTCGGCTCGTACTCGAACCAGTTCTCGATGCTCGAGACGCCGCGGACGACCTGTGTCGCGTGCATCGTCCAGGCCGGATTCGCGTACTGGGCGCACGTCGGCGACTCGAGGCTCTCGCTCTACCGGCAGGGCGCGCTCGTCGCGCAGACGAAGGATCACTCGAAGGTCCAGTACCTGATCGACCAGGGGATGATCGGTGCGACCGAAGCTGCCGATCATCCCGATCGCAACAAGATCTACAGCTGCCTCGGCGGGCTCGTCGAGCCGGTGATCGATCTCGGCAACCGGACGCCGCTGCGGAACGGCGACATCATCGTGATGTGCACCGACGGCCTGTGGGGCGCGATAGGGAGCGACGAGATCGCGACGCGGCTCACAGCCACGCCGATCCTCAGGGCTGCTCCCGAAATGATGCGCGAGGCCGAGCGGCGCAACGGCGTCGACGGCGACAATCTTTCCGCGATCGTCGTGCGCTGGGGCCCCGAAACGCTCGTCGAGGAGCCCACGACGACGATCACCGAAACGCTGGGCCTCGGCGAGTTCGCAACGCAGCTCGATCGGACGTTGACGCTCGCCGACCGCAAGGGCGCCGACCGCGAGCTGTCCGACGAGGAAATCGAGCGCGCGATCAACGAGATTCAATCGACGATCCAGCGCTACCGCCGCTAGTTCACAAGAACAGGTAATCGACGAATGCGCCAGATCATCATCGACACGGAAACCACGGGGCTCGATCCGCAGGATCACCGGATCATCGAATTCGCCGCGCTCGAGCTCGTCGATCGCCGGGTAACGGGCCGCACCGTCCACTTCCGCGTCAACCCGGAGCGCGATATCGATTTCGCCGCGACCGAAGTCCACGGGATGACGTGGGAGGATCTGAAGAGCCAGCCGAAGTTTCGCGACGTCGCCGCGGAATTCATCGACTTCGCGCGCGGCGCCGAATGGATCATCCACAATGCGCCGTTCGACGTCGGCTTTCTCGACGCGGAGTTGAAGCGCGCCGGCGTACCGTGCTGCTCCGAGCTCCACGCCGGGCTGATCGACACGCTCGCGCTCGCCCGCGAGCTGTACCCGGGCAAGCGCAACGGTCTCGACGCGCTGTGCGAGCGCTTCGGGATCGACAATTCGCATCGATCAATCCACGGCGCGCTGCTCGACGCGCAGCTCCTCGCCGAGGCGTACCTCTCGATGACGCGCGGCCAGGAGTCGCTGACGATCGACATGGCCGCTCCGACGCTCTCGTCGCTTCTGCACGAGGCGCACGAACGGGACGGCGCCGGCGGCGTGCGTTTGCCCGTCTCCGTGATCGAGCCCACGGCGGAGGAGCTCGACGCGCATCGGGACTATCTCGCGGCGCTCTTCGCCGAAACGAAGGGGCGCTGCCTCTGGCTGTTGCTCGAGCCGGTGGCGGACGCGATGGCGGCCTAGACAGCGGCACTCGCAACCCGGGTTTCGCCGGTCCCCAAAGCCGCTCGAGCTCCGTTCAGCTCCCGTTCGCGTGCCGGCGCGGGCACGGTGCGCGCCGCCGTCCCTTTCCTGCTACGCTCGCGCACGGCGTTCGTGCCCGAATTCCCGTCTCATCATGGCTGTCGACTACCTGCAGAAAATTCTGACCGCGAAGGTCTACGACGTGGCGATCGAGTCGCCGCTCGATCTCGCGCCCTCGCTGTCGCGGCGCCTCGGCAACCGGATTCTTCTCAAGCGCGAAGACCAGCAGCCGGTGTTCTCGTTCAAGCTGCGCGGCGCGTACAACAAGATGGCGCACCTCTCCGCGGCCGAGCGCGCGCGCGGCGTCATCGCCGCTTCCGCCGGCAACCACGCACAGGGAGTCGCGCTCGCGGCGCAGAAGCTCGGTTGCGCAGCGACGATCGTGATGCCGGTGACGACTCCGCACATCAAGATCACGGCCGTCGAGGCGCGCGGTGCGAAGGTCGTGCTGCACGGCGATTCGTACAGCGACGCGTACGCGCATGCGATGCTGCTGCAGAAGCGGTCGCGGGCGAGCTTCGTGCACCCGTACGACGATCCCGACGTGATCGCGGGGCAGGGGACGATCGGCGTCGAGATCCTGCGCCAGTGCCAGGGCCCGATCGACGCGATCTTCGTCGCAATCGGCGGCGGGGGATTGATCAGCGGAATCGCCGCCTACGTGAAGCGCGTGCGTCCCGACATCAAGGTGATCGGCGTGCAGCCTGAGGATTCCGACGCGATGGCGCGCTCGATCGCCGCGCGACGACGCGTGAAGCTCGCGCATGTCGGGCTGTTCGCCGACGGCGTCGCAGTCAAGCAGGTCGGCAAGGAAACCTTCCGGCTCGTCAAACAGTATGTCGACGATATCGTGCGCGTCGAC
>DASSGI010000114.1:0-15196 GCA_035857655.1 Casimicrobiaceae bacterium
ACGTTGCCGCCGCTTTACGGACCGCAGCGAGCGGTGTGCGCCTGGCGGCGACTCGTCTCGACGAGGCGACGGGCGCAGGCGAAATCGAGACCGCGTGCGCTTGCGACTCGTGCGGCAGTGACGCCGAAGACATGCGCGAGCTGGACGGCCTCGCTCACCTCAACGCGCACGTGCTCAAGGACATCGGCGCGCCGCACTGGCTGGTCGCGCACGCTGCCGCAGAACGCGACAGGGAGCACGTGCGCTGGCTCGGCTTCGAAAATCGCTGATGACGCGGCGTCGCGGGCGGATCGGCCTCTCCTGGCGAGCGATCCTCCACAGCGCTTCTTTGCGCCGTCTTTCCCGATCGCCTAGCGCATTCGCGCAGCTTTTCGCCGCTTCGGCGCCGGCGGTTCGAGCGCCTTGCGCGAGAGCTCGAGCTCCTCGCGCAGCCATTGCCGCAACGCTGCGAGCGGCGGCCAATCGCGAACGCTTGGCGGATAGACGAGGTGGTACGTATGCGTGGGCTCATACGGGAGCGACAGATCGCTGACGCGAGCAAGCCGCCCGTCGCCGAGCGCGTCGGCGGCGAGCAACTCGCGCGAAAGCGCAAGACCGAGGTCCTGTTCGGTTGCCTGCAACATGAGGCCTGCGTCGTAAAACACGGCAACGGGCGTCACCTTGATCGACAGTCCGGCAGCCGCGAACCAGCGCTCCCACAGCTCGCGCTCGCCGAGCAGCGACTCGCGCGCCAGCGCTTCGGGCGGCGCACGCTGGAGCCGCCGCGCGGTCGGTGGCGACGCGACGACGATCAATCGCATCGGTTCGTCGAATTCGAACAATCGCTCCGATTCGAGCCCGGGCCAGGGTCCCGTCCCGTAGCGCAGCGCCGCATGGAAGCCTTCACGCTGCAGGTCGACGACTTGCGCGGACGCGTCGATCTCGAGCGCGAGTTGCGGATGACGCTCGCGCCAGCGTCCGATGCGAGGCAGCAACCAGCGCTGCGCGAACGACGGCACCACCGTAACGCGCAGTGCGTGTGTCTCGCCTGTCGCGGCCGCGACCGCCGCCTGCACGCCGTCATCGAGCTGTGCAAGGGCTGCCCGGGTGCTGCGCAGCAACGCCTCGCCGGCGGGATTGAGCAGCACGCGGCGCCCGCGCCGCTCGAAGAGCTGGATGCCGAGCTGCTCTTCCAGTCCGCGGATCTGCTGGCTCACGGCGCTGTGCGTGAGGTGCAGCACCTCGGCGGCGGCGCGCAGGTTCTGGAGCTCGGCGACCGTCCTGAACGTGGGCAGCGTATGCAGCGGGAGGCGTGCCATGGTGGTAAGTATAGCTAACCATAATGGCCGAAACAAATCGATTCCATTGGCCGAAATCGGAGCTTAAGCTTACCAGCGTTGGAGCCATTTTCAGGAGTCAGACATGAACGCAAACGAACTCGCTTCCCGGATGCCGATCGCCCAGCCGCTGACCGAACGGATCGTCACCGAGGTCTTCGCCGCGCTGCGTTCCGCGGAGCTTGCCGTTGTCGGCCTGTGGCGGCGTGGTGACGGGCCCTTGGTCGATCCTCGCGCGTTCGACTCGATCGCGCACCTCAACGAGCACACGTTGAAGGACATCGGCGCGCCGCATTGGCTCGTTGCGCAGGCCGCGGAGCGCCGCGAAACGCAGGCGCTGCGCTGGATCGAGCTCGACGTCCGTTAAGCGGGAGGGGTGGCGTCGGGCGGCCGCACGGCGATCGCCGCGAGAATTCCCTCGAGCAACGCAGTCGGCGAGGGCGGGCAACCGGGAATCTCTACATCGACGGGAATCACGTTGGCGACGCGACCGAGGCTCGCATAGCTTTCGCCGAAGATGCCGCCCGAGCAGCCGCAGTCGCCGACCGCGACGACGAGCTTCGGCTCGGGCGTCGCGTCGTAGGTGCGCTGGAGCGCGATCGCCATGTGCTTCGACACGGGTCCGGTCACGAGAAGCATGTCGGCATGACGCGGGCTCGCGACGAAGCGGATGCCGAGTCCTTCGATGTTGTAGTACGGATTGCCGAGCGCATGGATCTCGAGCTCGCAGCCGTTGCACGATCCGGCGTCGACCTGACGGATCGTCAGCGCGCGTCCGAGGGTTTTCAGGATCTCTTCGTTGAGCCGCGAGACGACGACTCTGTCGAGATCGGCGCTCGGCGTCGCTTCGGTCTTGATGCCGGTCTTCGCAATCTGGCGGAGGATGTGCAGCATGGCCCGGTCGTCGCTAGAGGTCGTGACCGCTGTAGCTCAGGTTGAACGATTTGTTGATCAGCGGGAAATCCGGAACGATGTTGCCGATGACCGCGTGCTCGAGCACCGGCCAGTTCGACCAGGACGGATCGTGCGGGTGGCAGCGGCGTATCGTCGCATCCGGTCCGCATTCGAGCGCGACGAGCACCGGCCCGCGCCAGCCTTCGATGATGCCGAGCCCTTTGCGGAACGCCGGCGGCTCGGGCACCGGCGCGGCGATATCGCCCGACGGAAGCCCATCGATGATCGCGCCGACGAGCCGCAGCGATTCTGCGATCTCATCGAAGCGGACCGCGACGCGCGCCGCGACGTCTCCGGTCTGCGCCGACGCCTTACGGACAGCGAGCGCATCGTACGGCGAGCACGGGAGGTCGCAGCGCAGATCGTGAGCCTGCCCGCTCGCACGGCCGGCAAGTCCCGTCAGCCCGAGCTTCGCGGCGAGCGCCGGCGTCGCTATGCCGCAGGCGCGGAACCGATCCTGCAGGCCGTCGTGCTCGTCGTAGATATCCTTGAGCACGGTGATCTCGCGCGCGAGCATCCTGCACTCGTCGGCGATCGCTGCCGTGCCCGCAGGCGACAGATCTTGCGCGACTCCGCCCGGCGCCACGTAATCCATCGCGAACCGATGACCGAACGCAACGAGGTTCGTCCGCAGCACATGTTCCTTGAGCCGCGAGAACTGCGCCAGACCGAACGCGAATCCGCCGTCGTTGCCGAGATAGCCGAGATCGCCGAGATGGTTGGCGATGCGCTCGCGTTCGAGCGCGAGCGCCCGCAGCCACAGCGCGCGCGGCGGCGGCTCGACGCCAGTGATTGCTTCGAGAGCTTGCGCGTACGCCCAGGCGTAGGCGACTGTCATGTCGCCGGATACTCTGCCCGCCAGGCGATGCCCCGTTGCGGCGCTCATCGCTTCGAAGCGCTTTTCGATGCCCTTGTGGACGAAGCCGAGCCGTTCCTCGAGGCGCAGCACCTTTTCGCCGACCACCTGGAAGCGGAAGTGGCCGGGTTCGATGATGCCTGCGTGGACCGGGCCGACCGCGATCTCGTGCACGCCGTCGCCTTCGACGCGAACGAACGCGTATTCTTCCTCGCCGGGTTGCCATTTGGGCGACGCCTCGAAGTCGCGGCACAACGGGAATTGATCGATCGGCCAGCTCGCCTGCCACACCCAGGGACGCTGGTCTTCGGCTTCCGATGCGACTCCGACGAGATCGAACGCCGCGCGCTGCATCCGGTTCGCCGCCGGAAAGATGACGGCGAGATCCGGGTACGTCGATTCGGCGGACGGCAGCGAATGCTCGAGCAGCACGAGGCCATCGGCGTCCAGGAGAACCACGTTCACTGCGTAGCCGCGATCGCGATCGCGGTCGTCGCAGCCCCAGAGCGCGACGAGCCGCCCGCCTTCCTCCCACATCACGCGGCACGCGGTCAGCAGGCCGATTGCGTCGACCGGGCAACGTTTTGCCGGCACTGCGGAGGCAAGCGCGGCGGCGGCGAGTCCGATGCGCGTGAGGTCCATTTCGTTGGTATCAACCGATCAGCCGCGCCGCCTGCCGGTACCAGTCGGCGAGGAATGGCGGAATCCACAAGCCCAGCATCAGCACGAGCGCCAGGTGGACGAACACCGGCACCATCGTCGGGCGCACGGGCAATCGCTTGGCGGTCGTTTCGCCGAACACCATCGGCTGGATCTTCGAGAACACGGACGCGAACGCGAGGCCGAGCGCAGCGAGCAGCACCGGCGTCGCCCACGGCGCAACGCTCATCGCCGTAACGAGGATCAGGAACTCGCTCGCGAACACGCCGAAGGGCGGCATGCCGAGGATCGCCAGCGTGCCGAGCACCAATCCCCAGCCAAGCTGCGGATTCGTCGTGATGAGGCCCCGGATTTCGTCGGTCAATTGCGTCCCGGCCTTCTGCGCCGCATGGCCGACGGTGTAGAAGATCGCCGACTTCGTGAGCGAATGAACGGTCATGTGCAGCAGTCCCGCGAAGTTGGCAATCGGGCCTCCCATGCCGAACGCGAACGTCGCGATGCCCATGTGCTCGATCGACGAATACGCGAAGAGCCTCTTCACGTCCTTCTGTCGCGACAGCAGCAGCGCGGCGATGACGACAGAAAGAAGGCCGAAGCCCATCATCAGCTCGCGCGCGAACGCGTTGTCGAGCGAGCCTTCGACGAGAACCTTGCAACGGACGACTGCGTACAGCGCGACGTTGAGCAGCAGCCCGGAGAGCACCGCCGAAACCGGGGTGGGTCCTTCCGCGTGCGCGTCGGGAAGCCAGTTGTGCAGCGGCGCGAGCCCGACCTTGGTGCCGTAGCCGACCAGCAGGAACACGAAAGCGATCGAAAGGACCGTCGGTTCGAGCTGGGTCTTGACGCCGTTGAGCGAGGTCCACAGGAGCGCGCCGCCTTCGGCGCCGAGGATCTTTTCCGCGGCGAAGTAGAGGAGGATCGTCCCGAAGAGCGCCTGCGCGATCCCCACGCCGCACAGGATGAAGTATTTCCACGCTGCCTCGAGGCTCGCCGGCGTCCGGTACAGCGAGACGAGCAGCACGGTGGCGAGCGTCGCCCCTTCCATCGCGACCCAGAGGATCCCCATGTTGTTCGTGGTGAGCGCGAGCAGCATCGTGAAGTTGAAGAGCTGGTACATCGCGTGATAGAGCCGCAGGCGCGCCGCCGTCAGCCGACCGTGCGCCTGTTCGATCCGCATGTAAGGGCGCGAGAAGAGCGCGGTTGTGAAGCCGACGAACGCGGTTAGCGCGACGAGCGACACGTTGAACGAATCGACGAAGAACTGGCGCTCGATGACGAGCAGCGGCCCGTCGACGAGCACGCGCACGGTGAGCGCGACGGCAGCGACCAGCGTAACGAAGCTCGCGGAGACGTTTATCGTCGCCGCGAAGCTGCGCCCGCCCAGAAGTGCGAGGAGTGCCGCGCCGACGAGCGGAGTGCCGAGGACGGCGACAATCTCGATCATTCGCGGCTCCTTCTACTCGCCCGCTCGCTCATTCGCGCAACCTCTCGAGATGCTTCAGGTCGAGGCTGTCGAACTGCTCGCGAATCTGGAAGAAGAAGACGCCGAGGATCAGCATCGCGACCAGGATATCGAGTGCGATCCCGAGCTCGACGACCATCGGCATCCCGTAGGTCGCACTGGTCGCGGCGAAGAAAAGTCCGTTCTCCATCGCGAGGAAGCCGATCACCTGCGGGATCGCCTTGCGGCGCGTGATCATCATCAGGAAGGAGAGCATGACGCTCGCGATCGCGATGCCGATCGTCGACCGCGTGACCGTGCTCGCGAGCTGCGAGATCGGAAACGCGAGGTTGAACGCGAACACGACGAGCACGATTCCGATCAGCATCGTCGTCGGAACGTTGATCAGCCCCTCGACGTCCCATTTGACGTCGAGCCGCCGGATCAGCCGATGGAGCAGCCATGGCAGCAGCGCGACCTTGAGGAGGATGGTGAGCAGCGCCGAGCCGTAGAGATGGGGTTGATGCGTCGCGTACGCGACGATCGCCGTCGACAGCGCAAGCGCCACGCCCTGCGCGGCGAACAGGTTGACGAGCGAAAGAATCCGGCGCTGCGCGAGCATCGCGAATGCGAGCAGCAGCAGGATCGCGGCAAGCAGGTTGATGAGCTGCGCGTAGAGCGGGGTGCCGGTCATCGCGAAGCCTCGCAGGCACGCATCTCTAGCTCCCCAGGAGTTGGTTGACGAGCATGCCCAGCACCGCCAGCAGGAACGCCGTTCCGAGGAATTCCGGCGCGCGGAAGATCCGCATCTTCGCGGAGAGCGTCTCGATCAGCGCGAGCAGCGCTCCGCCGATCGCAAGCTTCAGGACGAGCAGCGGCGCGGCGCCGAGCGTTGCCTGCCAACCGTCGTCGGCGGCGGCGATGCCGACCGGGAAGAAAAGCGCGAGCCCGATGCACGAATAGTTGAAGAGCTTCAACGCCGCCGCCCATTCGATGAGCGCCAGGTGCCGTGCGGAATACTCGAGGATCATCGCCTCGTGGATCATCGTCAGCTCGAGGTGCGTCGCCGGGTTGTCGACGGGGATCCTCGCGTTCTCGGCGAGCGAAACCATCGTGAACGCCACGCCGGCGAACGCGAGGCTCGGATAGATCGCGAGCTCGCGATGCGCGAACGTATCGACGATCGACGTGAGGGATGTCGAGCCCGAGATGAGCGACGCCGTGAACAGGACCATCAGCAGCGCCGGCTCCGCGAGGAAGCCGACGAACATCTCGCGCCGCGCGCCGAGCGAGCCGAATGCCGTCCCGATGTCCATCGCGGCGAGCGCCACGAAGACGCGGGCGAGCGCGAACAATCCGACGAGCGCGATCGCGTCCGCTGCGCGCGCGAACGGAAGGTCCGTCGCGAGCGACGGCACGATCGCCGCCGCGCAGCACATCGCGCCGAACACGATATACGGCATCGTCCTGAAGATCGCCGACGCGTTCTCCGCGACCACCGCGTCCTTCACGAAGAGCTTGCGGATCGTCCGATAGGGAAGGAGCAGCGACGGCGCGGTCTTGTTCTGAAGCCAGGCGCGGCACTGGTTGACCCAGCCGACGAGCAGCGGCGCCAGTGCGAGCGCGATCGCAAGCTGCAGCAGTTGCGAAGCGAATCCGGCGGCGGTCATTGAACGGCCCCCACGCTCGCGGCTCGCGCTGCTGCGCTGCCCCCCGGGACGTCCACGCGAGCGGGGCGAAGCCCAGGCCCGAAGGGCGCGTCCGCGAGCGTGGACGGCGGCCGACACGCAACCGAAGCGAACCCCCACCATCGCGATGAGGCCGCGGAGCAATTCATACCTTGGGACGGCCCGGCGGTGTTCATCGGACGAAGAAGAGCAACGCGAGGAGCGTGCAGAAGCTGTAGGTCAGATAGACCGAAATGCGCCCCTGCTGAATGCGCCCGGCGACGCGCGCGATCCACTCGGCGCCGCGGATGATCGGCGTGTAGAGCCAATGCCACCAGTGATCCTCGACGCGCACGAAATATCGCGGCGCGCTGTCCGAAGGCGTCGGCAGTTGTCGCTGCATCCGGAAGAACGGCTCGAACACCTGGCGGATCGGCTGCCCGAATCCCTCGGCGGTGTCCTGCATTCGCGGCGTCTGCAGCGGGAATCCGCAGTCCCAGGCGGACGCGACGCGTACCCGCCCGTGGTAGAGGCGATGGACGATCGTGATCGTCAGCAGCACGACGCCGACGATGACGACGAGCACGATCAGCGCGCTGTAGCTCGAGCGCTCGGCGTCGATCGGCGCGAGGAAGAGCCAACTGCCCGAGTCTCTCGGCGCTGCCGCCGAGCCGATCAGCATTCGATTGATCGGGTCGATGAAGGCGATCACATTGACGGGGAACACGCCGAGCAGCACGCACCCGGCGGCTAGATAGCTCAGCGCGACGCGCTCGAAGGGGCCTGCGTCCTTCGCGTACGCGAGATTCGATTCACGCGGCCGGCCGAGGAAAACGACGCCATAGAACTTCACCATCACGTACGCCGTCAGCGCGGCGGTCAGCACGAGCGCCGCTGCAGCGAGCGGAACGAGCATGTTGACGAACGTCTGCGGCAGGCTCGGCGTGAACAGGAAAGCCTGCAGCAGCAGCCATTCCGATACGAAACCGTTGAGCGGCGGGATCCCGGAGATCGCGAGCGTGCCGACGAGCGCGAGCCACGCGACCCACGGCATCCGGTGGATCAGGCCGCCGAGCTTGCCGAGACTTCGCTCCTTCGTTGCATGCAGCACCGATCCCGTCGCGAGGAACAGTAGGCTTTTGTAGAACGCGTGATTGAGCGCGTGATAGAGGACCGCAGTCAGCGTGATCGCGGCGAGCAGCGATTTGCCGTACGACTTGAAGAGGATCACGAGTCCGATGCCGGCGACGATGATTCCGATGTTCTCGATCGACGAGTACGCGAGAAGGCGCTTCATGTCGGATTGCACGGCGGCGAAGACGACGCCGAAGAGCGCCGTGACGAGACCAAGCGTCAGCGCGACCACGCCCCACCACCAGAGCTGGCCGTTGAGCAGGTCGAACGCGACGCGCAGCAGCCCGTAGATCGCCATCTTCAGCATCGCGCCGCTCATCAGCGCGGAAACGGGCGAGGGCGCGGCCGGATGCGCTTCAGGCAGCCAGATGTGCAGCGGCAGGATTCCGGCCTTCGCGCCGAAGCCCGTCAGCGCGAGGAAGAACGCAATCGACGGCCAGATTCCGGGAAGGATGATCGAGCGCATCGATCCGAACGTGTAGTCGCCGCTTCCTCCCTGCAACACGCCGAAGGCGAGGAGGATCGCGATCGCACCGATATGCGCGATGACGAGGTACAGGAATCCCGCCCGGCGGATCTCCGGAATCCGGTGCTCTGTCGTGACGAGGAAATACGACGCGAGCGCCATCGCCTCCCATGCGACCATGAAGACGTAGGCGTCGTCGGCGACCAGCACCAGCGCCATCGCAGCGAGAAAGGCGTGGTACTGCATCGCGATGAGTCCCGGCGGCGTGCCGTCGCTCGAGCGGAAATAGCCGGACGAGAACAGCGATACCGCAGCGGAGATGCCGCCGAGCAGCAGCAGGAAGAAAGCCGACAGCGAGTCGAGGCGCAGATGGAACGGCAGGTCCGGCAGTCCGAGCGGAAGCACGCTCGCTTCCGGATTCTGGCCGACCGCGTAACCCGCAACGAGCGCGAGCGCTATCGCGACCGCCGCGCTGGCGGGGAACAGGATTCGGCTGACGAACCGCAAATCGCGCGGCCGTGAGAGCCCGAGGGCGCCGATCGCGAGCCATGCCGCGATCGCGGCAATGACGAACTGGAGCGGCGTCGCGATCATCGCAGCGCCGGCGACCTCCGCCGTCCGACGCGTGCAGTGGCCAACCCGTCGCGGATCACTTGATGCGCATTCCAGGCTCTGCGCCGGAATCCGGTGAGAGCAAGTAGATGCCCGGCGAGTCTCCGGAGGCGGCGAGCACCATTCCCTCCGAGAGCCCGAACTTCATCTTTCGCGGCGCGAGATTGGCGACCACCGCCGTGAGGCGTCCGACGAGATCGTCAGGCTTGTACGCCGATTTGATGCCGGCGAAAACCGTGCGCTGCCGCGCTTCGCCCAAGTCGAGCGTGAGGCGGATCAGCTTGTCGGCGCCGACGACCTGTTCTGCACTGACGATCCTCGCGATCCGCAGGTCGACTTTCGCGAATTCGTCGATCGTGATCTCCTGCGGGCCGGCGGCTCCCGCACTCGCGGCTGGCGCGCTCGCGCCCTGGCGGGTTGTCGACGCCACCGCGGGCGCAGCAGGTGGCGCGCCTGAAGTCGCTGCCCCCGGTCCTTCGAGCAACGCGTCGATCTGCTTCGGATCGATGCGTGTCATCAGATGCCGGTATGGGCGGATCGACGCAGGCTCGGCCCACGCATCGGCCCACGTGAAATCGCGGTCGAGGCCGTAGAGCTCGCGCGCGACACGCGATGCGGTGTGCGGAAGCACCGGGGCGAGCATCACGGTGAGCAGCTGGAATCCCTGCACGGCCTTCGAGCACACGGTTTGCAGCAGGTCGCGCTTCGCCGGATCCTTCGCGAGCAGCCAGGGTTCGGCGGCGTCGAACGCTTCGTTGATATCGTCGGCGATACGCATCGCTTCGCGGAGCACCTTGCCGAACTCGCGCGCCTGGTAGAGCGTTGCCGCCTCGGCGGCCTCGTGCCTTGCCGTGGCCATGTGCTGATTGCGGCGCTCGGCAGTGTCGCTCGGCGTTCCGAGCCGGCCGTCGAAGTGCTTCGTGAGGAACGGCGCCGCGCGGCTCGCGATGTTGATGTACTTGCCGATCAAATCGCTGTTCACGCGCGCGACGAAATCGTCGGGATTGAAATCGATGTCCTCGACCCTCGCGTTGAGCTTCGTCGCGATGTAGTAGCGGAGCCACTCGGCGTTCAAGCCGAGGTCGAGGTACAGGTACGGGCTGATGCCGGTGCCGCGCGACTTCGACATCTTTTCGCCGAGCGCGGTCAGGAAGCCGTGGACGAAGACGTTGTCGGGGACCTTGTACGGCGCACCCGCGAACTTGAGCATCGCCGGCCAGAACAGCGTGTGGAAGTACACGATGTCCTTGCCGATGAAGTGATACTGGTCGACGTCGGGGCTTTGCAGGAACGTTCCGAAGTCGATTCCCTGCTGCGCGAGGTGCGCCTTCAGGCTCGCGAGGTAGCCGACGGGTGCGTCGAGCCACACGTAGAAGTACTTGCCCGGCGCGTCGGGAATCGGAATCCCGAAATACGGCGCGTCCCGCGAAATGTCCCAGTCGGCGAGGCCCTTGCCACCTGCACCGGCGGTGTCGCCCAGCCACTCGAGCGCCTTGTTGGCGACCTCGGGCTGCAGGCGCCCGGGCGTCTGCGTCCATTTCCTGAGGAACTCGATGCACGCAGGGTCGGACAGCCGGAAGAAGAAGTGATCGGACGACTTGCGTATTGGAGTCGCGCCCGATACCGCCGAATACGGATTCTTCAGATCGGTCGGCGAGTTGAGCACGCCGCAGTTTTCGCAGGCGTCGGCATATTGGTCCCTGGTCCCGCACTTCGGGCATTCGCCCTTGATGTACCGGTCCGGCAAGAACATCTGCTTCACCGGATCGTAGAACTGCTCGACGGATTTCGTCGTGATCAGCGAGGGGACCCGGTCGCGGAGCCGCCGATAGATGTCCTGCGACAGCTCGACGTTCTCCGGGGAGTCGGTCGAGTGCCAGTGGTCGAAGCTGATGTAGAACCCGTTGATGCCTTTGGGGCGTGTCGCTGCGATCTTCTCGACGAGCGCTTCCGGCGCGAGCCCTTCGGCGTCCGCGCTCAGCATGATCGCTGCGCCGTGCGTGTCGTCGGCGCAGACGAAGTGCACTTCGTGACCTTGCATGCGCTGGAACCGAACCCAGATATCGGCCTGGATGTACTCCATGATGTGGCCGATATGAAAGAGCCCATTCGTGTAGGGCAGCGCCGTCGTGACGAACAGTCGGCGACGGGCGGACGGGGCGGCGGGTCCTGCGGACATCAAAAGACCTTGCACTGGGCAGGGGAAACAAGAATTCTAGCAAACGGAGATCGCTGGAGTCCCCACAGGAACGTTATGGAGCCCGTTCGTCCGGGAATTTAGCTAATATCGAACGGCTTTCTCCAATCCAACGACTCCCCGACGGAGCACTCGAATGGCCATCACCGAGGCCGACGTTCAAACCCGGCTGCGCGCGCTGATCGATCCCAACACGGGCAAGGATTTCGTCAGCGGCAAGGCGGTGCGGAAGATCCAGATCGGGGCCGGCGACGCGATCGTCGATATCCAGCTCGGTTATCCGGCGAAGTCGCAGCACGAGGCGATCAGGAAGCTCGTCGCCTCGGAGATCGCCGCGTTGCCCGGAGCGCCGCGCGTCACCGTCAACGTCACGCAGAAAGTGACGTCGCATTCCGTCCAGCGCGGCGTCAAGCTGATCCCGAGCGTCAAGAACATCATCGCGATCGCCTCGGGGAAGGGCGGCGTCGGCAAGTCCACCACCGCGGTGAACCTCGCGCTCGCGCTCGCGGCCGAAGGCGCGAGCGTCGGCGTGCTCGACGCCGACATCTACGGACCGTCGCAACCGATGATGCTCGGGCTTTCGGGGCGGCCCGAGTCGAGGGACGGCAAGACGCTCGAGCCGCTCGAAGCCTACGGGCTGCAGGCGATGTCGATCGGCTTCCTGATCGACGCCGACACGCCGATGGTGTGGCGCGGGCCGATGGTCACGCAGGCGCTCGAGCAGCTGCTGAAGGACACCAACTGGCGCGACCTCGATTACCTGATTGTCGACATGCCGCCGGGAACCGGCGACATCCAGCTGACGCTCGCGCAGAAGGTTCCAGTCACCGGCGCCGTCATTGTCACCACGCCGCAGGACATCGCGCTGATCGATGCGCGCAAGGGGCTCAAGATGTTCGAGAAGGTCGGGGTGCCGATCGTCGGCGTCGTCGAGAACATGAGCATGCACGTCTGCTCGAATTGCGGGCACACCGAGGCGATCTTCGGCGAAGGCGGTGCCCAGCGGATGTGCAAGGACTACGACGTGCCGTTCCTCGGCGGGCTGCCGCTCGACATCAGGATCCGCGAACAGACGGACAACGGCCGGCCCACGGTGATCGCGGATCCCGACGGCAAGATCGCGCAGATCTATCGCGAGATCGCGCGCAGGACCGCGGTTTTCGTCGCGCAGAAGGCCGAGGACTTCTCGTCGAAGTTCCCGACGATCAAGGTCCAGAATACCTAGCGGACCCATGCAATGCTACTGCGCGGGCCGTCTGCGGCGTTGTGTCCTCGCTCGGCCCTCGCTGTACTTCCATGTACTATCTCGGGCCTCGCTGCGGGACGCCTTGCATCCGGCCCTGCTCGCTACCTTTTCATCGGTCCGTTTGCGCTTCGTCCTTACGCCAGCGCCGCGCCACAGGGAGTTGCGATGATCAAGTCCGACAAGTGGATTCGCCGGATGGCGGCGTCGACGCGAATGATCGAGCCGTTCGAGCCGGGACAGGTCCGCGAAGTCGACGGGCGCAGGATCGTGTCGTACGGAACGTCGTCGTACGGTTACGACGTGCGCTGCTCGAACGAGTTCAAGATCTTCACCAACATCAACTCGACGATCGTCGACCCGAAGAAGTTCGACGAAGGCTCGTTCGTCGACTTCAAGGGCGACGTCTGCATCGTCCCGCCGAATTCCTTCGCGCTCGCGCGCACGATCGAGTACTTCAGGATTCCGCGCAACGTGCTCGTCGCGTGCCTCGGAAAATCGACATATGCCCGCTGTGGTGTGATCGTCAACGTAACGCCCCTGGAACCCGAGTGGGAGGGCCATGTCACGCTGGAATTCTCGAACACGACACCGCTGCCCGCGAAAATCTATGCGAACGAAGGCGTCGCACAGATGATCTTCTTCGAGTCCGACGAAGTCTGCGAGACTTCATACAAGGATCGCGGCGGCAAGTACCAGGGTCAGAAGGGCGTAACGCTGCCAAAGATGTGATCGCGGCCGGATAACGCGACTCGAATATCGCAAGCAATGTCGACGCTGGCCGAATCGAAGATCGCGTCGGTCTCGATCATCGCGTTCTGCCAGGTCGCGGCGATGGGGCTGTGGTTCTCGGCTTCCGCGATCGTTCCCGCGCTCGTCGCCGAGTTCGGGCTTTCCGGATTCGCGCAGGCGGCGCTCACCAGCGGCGTTCAGGCCGGTTTCGTCATCGGCTGCCTCATGAGCGCGTCGCTCGGCTTGCCCGACCGATTCGACTCGCGACGGCTATTCGCCGCGTCCGCGTTCGTCGGCGCGGCGGCCAACGCGCTGCTCCTCGTCGTCGATCCCCGCTCGGTTGCCGTGCCGCTCCTGCGCATCGTGACCGGCATTTGTCTCGCTGGCGTCTACCCGGTGGGAATGAAGCTCGCGTCGACGTGGGCGAAGGGCGACATGGGATTGATGGTCGGCATTCTCGTCGGCGCGCTGACGCTCGGGTCCGCCGGGCCGCACCTGATCAATGCGCTCGGCGGCGTCCAATGGCGCATTCCGCTCGTCGTCTCGACGCTGAGCGCGCTCGCCGCCGCGGCGCTGATCGGCTTCTCCGGCATCGGGCCGAACCGCAGACCGGCACCGCGGTTCGATCCGTCGGCGGCGCTGACTGCGTGGCGCGACGTGCCGCTGCGCCTCGCGAACCTCGGCTACCTCGGTCACATGTGGGAGCTCTACGCGATGTGGGCGTGGATCGGGGTGTTCTTCAACGCGAGCTTCGCGCTGCGGCTCGGCCCGGATGCAGCACCGTTCGCGGCGAAGCTCGCGGCGTTCGCGACGATCGCCGCCGGCGCGATCGGCTCCGTCGGCGCGGGCGTGCTCGCCGACCGGCTGGGACGCACGACGCTCACGATTGCGGCGATGGCGGTCTCCGGCACCTGCGCGGCGACGATCGGATTCCTGTTCGGCGGCAACCCGATCGGGCTGGTGGCGCTCGGGATCGTCTGGGGAATCACCATCGTCGCCGACTCGGCGCAATTCTCGGCGTCGGTCGCCGAGCTCGCCGATCCGGCGCGCGTCGGGACGATGCTCACCGTGCAGACGGCGCTCGGTTTCACGCTGACGCTGATCACGATTCATCTGATGCCGTACCTGATCGATGCGCTTGGATGGCACTACGCGTTTCTGCCGCTTGCGATCGGGCCTGCTGCGGGAATCTGGGCGATGGCGCGCCTTCGCGCCGACCCGCGCTCGGTCGCGCTCGCCGGCGGACGACGCTGAAAAAAACGAAACATTTCGCGGTATGGTCTTGCGCGGGCGGCGGGCGTAGGATTGTCGGCTCTCGCGTAGCTCGCGGGGCTGCTGCGCGTTTGTTCTTTCCCAACCGGAGGGAGACGGAAATGGCCTATCACCTGGAAGGACGCCTGCTGGAAGTCTGCAACTGCCGGGTGCTCTGCCCGTGCTGGATCGGCGAGGATCCCGACTTCGGCACTTGCGACACGATCGTCGCGTGGCATTTCGACAAAGGCACGATCGACGGCGTCGATGTCGCCGGCCGGACGATCGCGATGATCGCGCACGTTCCCGGCAACATCCTTGAAGGCAACTGGACCGCCGCCGTTTATCTCGACGACAAGGTGTCGAAGGCGCAGGAGGAGGCACTGCTGGCCGTTTACACAGGCAAGAAGGGTGGACCGATCGCCGACCTCGCCAAGCTCGTCGGAAAGGTCGTCTCGGTGGAGAAGGTTCCGGTGACGTTTACCGTTCAAGGCGGCAAGGGCACGATCAAGCTCGGGGAGGCGGGCTACGCCGAGCTCGAGCCCTATACGAGTGCGTCCGGCCACACGACGACGCTCACCGACACCGTCTTTTCGACGGTACCGGGAGCCCCGGTGTTCGTCGGCAAGGCGCCGCGCTACCGGGCGAAGCAGGACAAGGTCGGAAT
>DASSGI010000115.1:0-4642 GCA_035857655.1 Casimicrobiaceae bacterium
CGGCTTCTGCTTCATTCCCGGCTCCATGCCGCCGCCCTGGACCATGAAGCCGTCGATCACGCGATGGAAGATCGTGTTGTCGTAGTGACCGTCGCGAACGTATTGCAGGAAATTAGCGACGGTGGCCGGCGCATTCTCCGCGTCGAGCTCGATCGTGATGTCGCCGTGGTTCGTGTGCAGTATGACCATGATGAGACTCCTACTTGGCTTCGACGATGACGGCCTGCTTGATGATCACGGGCTCCTTCGGAACGTCCTTCGGGAACGGACCGCCCGCGCCGGTCGGGGCTTTCGCGATCTTGTCGACGACGTCCATTCCCGAGACGACCTTGCCGAACACCGTGTAGCCGTAGCCCTGCATCGTCGGCTCGCGGAAGTTCAGGAACTTGTTGTCGGCGACGTTGATGAAGAACTGCGCGGTGGCCGAGTTCGGTTCAGACGTGCGCGCCATCGCGAGCGAGCCGGGGACGTTCAGGAGTCCCGCCTTGCTCGACTGCTCGGACTCGATCGCGATCGGATCCTTTGTGGTCTTCTGCTTGAAGTCCGGGGTGAAGCCGCCACCCTGGATCATGAAGCCGCCGATCACGCGGTGGAACTGCGTGCCGTCGTAGTGCTTCGCCTTCACGTAGTCGAGGAAGTTCGCGACGGTCTTCGGCGCGGCGTCGGGATAGAGCTCGACGCGGATCTTGCCCGCGGTCGTGTCGAACTCGACTTGCGGATTGGCTGCGAACGCGGGCAACGCAAAGCCCACTGCAACGGCGGTGGTGACGATCAGGAACGAGCGACGCAACATCGGGTGACTCCTCGAAGAAGGACGAGAGGTAAGTGGGACGACTATGACTTGGGCTTCGCCGGCGGGGTCGCCGCGAGCAGGTTGCGAACCATCGTGAGCTTCGCCGGAGCGGTCTTGTTCGCGCGGTCGAGCTTCGCGGCGCGCTCGTATTCCGCCGCTGCGAGCCGCGCGTAGATGTCGCCGAGATTCTCGCGGGCGACCGCCCAGTCGGGGGCGGTCCGAACGGCGGTTTCGAGCGCGATCTTCGCCTGCTCGTATTCACCCTTCTGCGCGTACAGCACGGCGAGATTGTTGTACGGCTCCGGGAGCTCGGGATAATCCGCGATCAGGTCGCGGAAGATCGTCATCGCGGCCTCGGCGTGACCCCGATCGGATTCGACGACGCCCTTGAGGAAACGTGCCTGCGGTTCGCGCGGGCGCTGCGAGATCAGCGCGTCGAGCTTCGATTCCGCGGCCTCGAACTGCTTGTCCTTGATGAGCGTTGCCGCCTCCTTCAACCCGGCGTTGTACTGCTTGCGCGCTTCCTCGCTGAGCTCAGGGGGAACCTGGGCGAATGCCGGCAATCCGGCCGCGAAGAGCAGCACGCAAAGGACGCGAACGTAGCGAAGCATCGTGGAGGAGCGCGCGAGCGGGGCGCCCGCGTGCGCGAGGCGCGATTCTAGCAAAGTCACGATCCTTCCTTCGCGAGGCGCTCGATCGTCGCGGTGATCAATCGGCGCGAGATCGAAATCGACGGCGGAAGGTTCGGCACCGCATCCCACGGGAACCACTGCGCTTCGACGATTTCCGTTTCGTCGGGACGCAGCTCGCCGCCCGCGTATTCGGCGGTATACGCGATCATCAGCGAGTGCGGAAACGCCCACGACTGGCTTGCGAAATAGCGGATGTCGGTGACTTCGATCCCCACTTCCTCGCGGACTTCACGGCGGATGCAATCTTCGATCGTCTCGCCGGGCTCGACGAATCCCGCGAGCGCGCTGTACATGCCGGGCGGAAAGCGCGGCGAGCGTGCGAGCAGCACCTCGCGGCCGCGCGTGACGAGCACCATCATCGCCGGAGTGACGCGCGGAAACGCCGTGTACCCGCAGCTCGGGCACTCCTTCGCCCGTTCGTTGTCCTTGTCGCGCGTCGGCGTGCCGCAGCGGCCGCAGTAGCGGTGCGTACGCTCCCACTCGACGACCTGGAACGCGCGCTGCGCGATCGCGATCGACGTCTCGGGCAGCTTGAAGAAGAGCGACCGCAGCCCCGCGTAGCGCCAACCTTCGGGCTCGGCCGCGTCGTCGGCGAGCGCAACGGCCACGCACGAAACTCCGTCGAGCTCGCCGAGATAGTGAACAGCGTCGGCCTTTGCTACCTGCTGGGTGTCGGCGAATCGAGGAACAACCGGCGCGTCGGCGCTGCCGCCGACGAGCAGCTTGTCGCCGCGAAACGCGAATGCGAGCGTCGTTGCGGGATACGAGTCCGGCCGAACATGTCCGGGCGTGAAGCCCGCCGGCGTGTGCACGAGTAGAGCCCTTGGGAAAGGAAAGCCGATTGCCGAAACGGTAAATCATAGCGAAACGCCGAGGCCCGCCCAAGTGGAATAACGCTGAAAACCCTGTCTCCGTGAGGGAAGTCGGCGGCGTTGGGCTATAATCTCAGTTTGTCCCGAAGGAATGCGAGCGCGATGGAAGCCGAACGCATCAACCAGATCGCAGCGAAGCTCGACGACCTCCGAGCGCGCAGCGCCGATCTGCGGAGGTATCTTTGACTTCGATGTGAAGTCGGTGCGTTTGACCGAGGTCGAACGCGAGCTCGAAGATCCGAAAATCTGGGACGATCCGAAGCGTGCGCAGGAGCTCGGCAAGGAGAAGAAGACGCTCGAGCGCGTCGTGCACGAGGTGACGGGCGTGGACGCCGCGCTCAGGGACAGCGGAGAGCTCTTCGGGTTGGCGCGGACCGAGAACGACGACGCAACGCTCGAAGGGGTCGCCGTCGACGTCGACGCGACCGAGGCGCGCGTCGCCGAGATGGAATTCCAGCGGATGTTCAGCAATCCGATGGATCCGGCGTCCTGCTTCATCGACATCCAGGCCGGTTCGGGGGGCACCGAGGCGCAGGACTGGGCTGCGATGCTCGAACGGATGTATCTGCGCTATTGCGAGCGCAAGGGATTCCGCACCGAGGTGCTCGAGGAATCGCCCGGTGAAGTCGCCGGCATCAAGAGCGCATCGATTAAGGTCGACGGCGACTATGCGTACGGCTATTTGCGCACGGAGGTCGGAGTCCACCGGCTGGTGCGCAAGAGCCCGTTCGATTCCAACGCGCGCAGGCACACGTCGTTTGCGAGCGTCTTCGTGTACCCGGAGGTCGACGACTCGATCGAGATCGAGATCAACCCCGCGGATCTGCGGATCGACACGTTTCGCGCTTCGGGCGCCGGCGGCCAGCACATCAACAAGACGGACTCGGCGGTGCGGATCACGCACCTGCCGACCAACATCGTCGTGCAATCGCAGACCGACCGCTCGCAGCACAGGAATCGCGCGGAAGCGATGGCGATGCTCAAGTCGAAGCTCTACGAGCTCGAGATCCGCAAGCGCCAGGCCGAGCAGCAGAAGCTCGAGGACGCGAAGACCGACATCGGCTGGGGGCACCAGATTCGCTCGTACGTGCTCGACCAATCGCGGATCAAGGATCTGCGGACCAACTACGAAGTCGGCAACACGCAGGCGGTGCTCGACGGCGGCCTGGACGACTTCATCGCGGCGAGCCTGAAGCACGGAGTCTGACAATGTCCGAAGAGGGCAAGAAAGCCCCGACGGCGGCGGCGCCCGGCGTCGACGAAAACCAGATCATCGCCGAGCGTCGCGCGAAGCTCGCTTCGGTGCGCTCGCTGGGGCAGGCGTTTCCCAACGATTTCCGCCGTACCGCGCTCGCCGGAGACTTGCATGCGCGCTACGACGCGAAGTCCAACGAAGAGCTCGAAGCGCGCGGCATCGACGTCACCGTTGCCGGCCGGATGATGCTCAAGCGCGTCATGGGCAAGGCGAGCTTCGCCGCCGTACAGGACATGACGGGCCGGATCCAGCTCTACGTGACGGCGGACGCGCTCGGCGCCGATACTCACGACGCGTTCAAGCACTGGGACCTGGGCGACATCGTCGGCGCGAGCGGACACGTGTTCAAGACGCGAACCGGCGAGCTGTCGATCAAGGCGTCGTCGATCCGGCTTCTCGCGAAGGCGATTCGTCCGCTGCCGGAGAAATTCCACGGACTCTCCGATCAGGAACAGCGCTACCGGCAGCGCTACGTCGACCTGATCACCAATCCGGCGACGCTGGAAGTGTTCAAGCGGCGCTCGCAGATCGTGCAGGCGATTCGCGAGTTCTTCGTCGCCCGCGGGTATCTCGAGGTCGAGACGCCGATGATGCATTCGATTCCCGGCGGCGCGGCGGCGCGGCCGTTCTCGACGCATCACAACGCGCTCGACATGGAGCTCTTCCTGCGGATCGCGCCAGAGCTCTACCTGAAGCGCCTCGTCGTCGGCGGGATGGAGAAAGTGTTCGAGATCAACCGGAACTTTCGCAACGAGGGGATCTCGACGCGGCACAATCCTGAGTTCACGATGCTCGAGTTCTACGAGGCCTATCAGGATTACCACTACCTGATGGACTTGACAGAAGCGCTGCTGCGCGAGGTTGCGACGAAAGTCGCCGGAACGACGACGATCGGATATCAGGGTGAAACGATCGATCTCGGAAAAGCTTTCGATCGGCTGACGATGGCGGAGGCGATCGGCAAGTACAACGCGGAATATCCGCTCGCGGAGCTCGGGAAGGCGGAATACCTGAAACGCGCGCTCGCGCC